>CAYXGD010000018.1:0-18709 GCA_964464425.1 uncultured Thermoplasmatales archaeon | reverse complement strand
CGAGGAGAAGTACGCCCCCGCGTTCAGCTACGTCTTCCGCTCCACGCTCGTCGTCAAGGACCTGACCACCGCCCGGCGCCTGATGGGCGGCGTGCGACTGGTCACCACCGACGGCGAGCTCATCGCCGCCGGCGGGGCCATCACCGGCGGGAGCCTCTCCAAGCGACGAGCCAGCTTCGGGGCCAAGCGCCAGGACCAGATCGAGAAGCTCTCGAAGAAGCTCCAGGCCAAGGTCACCGAGCAGGAGATGAAGGCCGAGGAGCTCCAGGAGGTCGGCGACAAGGTCCGAAGCCTCCAGGAGCGCATGCGTGAGATCGAGGCTGAGCTCGTCAAGCACGAGACCCAGCACACCGAGGCCAAACGCCGGGCCGAGGAGGCCAGCGAACGGATCGAGACCCTGGAAGGGAAGGCCGAGGACCTCCAAGCCAAGCTCGACGAGGTCACCGATCAGGTGACCGAGGTGGAAGCCACCGTCGAGGAACGCGACGAGGAGCTGGCCGCTCTCGAGGAGCAACGCGAGGCCAAGGGCAAGGCGCTGATGGAGAGCACCCAGAAGGCCTTGGCCGACAAGCTCGAGGAGCTCCGCGCCGAGCGCGACGAGGTCAAGGACAGCCTCCGCGACCTTCAGGCTCGCCAGGAGGCCCTCGAGGAGAAGGAGCGCCTGGCCCGGGAGCGCCGCGACGAGGTCGCCCAGCGGGTCGAGGAGCTCAAGGCCAAGAAGAACGAGCACGAGGCCGAGATCGAGGGCTACAAGGAGAAGGAAGCCCAGCTCAAGGAGGAGATCGAGGTCCTCGAGGAGCTCGTGGCCGCCCACGACGAGGAGGTCACCGAGCTCCGGGAGGAACGCGACCAGGTCCTCGAGGAGAAGTACCAGCAGGAGAACGAGGCCCAGCGGATCCAGGACTCGATCGACGCCAACAACGACCTCGTCATCCAGTTCAAGGGGCGCATCCCCGTCATCAACGAGAGCCTCGAGGAGGCCAAGCAGGAGCTCGAAGCCCTGCCCGTCGAGCCACCCGAGGAGATCGAGGAGACCCAGGAGGCGCTCAAGACCGAGATCCGCAGCACCCAGCAGCGGATGACCCAGCTCGAACCGGTCAACATGCGTGCCCTGGAAGAGTACGAGGAGCAAGAGCAACGCAAGGAGGAGCTCGAGACCGAGCTCGAACGGCTCGAGGAGGAACGCGAGAGCCTCGTCGAGCTGGCCGACCAGCTCATCGGCAAGAAGAAGGACGCGCTGATGGTCGTCTTCGAGGAGGTCAACGAGAACTTCCAGGAGATGTTCTCCGAGCTCTCCGGCGGCGGCCAGGCCGAGCTCAAGCTTGAGAACGAGATCAACCCCTTCGAGGGCGGCCTGATCCTCCGCAGCCAACCCCACGGCAAGAAGGTCCACCGGCTCGAGGCCCTGTCCGGCGGCGAGAAGTCGCTCACCGCGCTCTCGTTCATCTTCGCCATGCAGCGCTACGCACCGTCGCCGTTCTACGTGCTCGACGAGGTCGACATGTTCCTCGACGGTGTCAACAGCGAGCTGGTCGCCAAGATGGTGCGCAAGAACAGCCAACGCGCCCAGTTCATCATGGTCAGCCTACGCAAGGTCACCCTCAAGCTGGCCGACCACGTCTACGGCGTGACGATGCGCCAGGGCATCAGCGACATCCTGGGCACCGTCGACGTCGACGACGTCACCTACGACGACGAGGCCGCCGCGGCCGCGGACGCCGCCGTGCCCGAGGAGGGCGAGGCAGTGGCACCAGGTGAGGCCTCGTGACCGACCCGGCCGACGCCACCGTCGTCGCTGATCAGCCCGAGCACACCAACGGGGCTGGGAACGCCGAGCAGGCCCGATCCACCACAGACAACGACGTGATCGAGCACCTGCTCTTCCACAAGGCGCTGGCCGACCACGACCCCGACAAGCTCAACGCCTTCATCCGACTGGCCGAGGACGACGTCCAGAGCTTCCAGGACCCCTTCGACCGGGCCATCGCCATCGCGTTCAACCTGGTGCTCGACGAGCACCTGGACCCCTGGAGCATCGACCTGATCACCTTCTCCCGCTCCTACATGGAGCGCTTGGACGACGAAGCCCAGGTCGACCTGATCACCAGCGGGCGCCTGCTGGCCATGGCCTGGCGCGTGCTCCTAGCCCAGACCGACGAGCTCCTGGAGCGAGCCCAACCCCGGGAACCCGAACCGGAACCTGAGCCCTGGGACATGCCCTGGGACGAGTTCCCCGACGAGTGGGGTGACCCCTACGACGAGGACCCCGACGTCCAGTACAACCAACGCGTCCTGGAACGCGAGGAGCCCCCGATCAGCGAGTCGGTGTTCCACCAGGGCGACCGCCGGGTGACCCTCTACGAGCTCGTCGAAGCCCTCGACGAGGCCCGGGACGAAGCCGAGCGCCGCCGGCGGCTGGCCCGGGAGCGCCGCAAGGTCAAACAGGACCGCAAGGACGAGGGGAAACGGAACGTCAAGAAGATCCACAAGGAGGACCTGGAGGCCGAGATCGCCGACGTCCGGCGGCGCGTGGCCGGGCTCTCCAAGGAGACCACGATCCAGGCGATCTTCGATGGGACCCGCGAGGACTACCTCACGGTGTTCATCAGCTGCCTGTTCCTCCACCGGGCCGAGATGGCCGACGTCCGACAGGAGGACTTCCCGTACGGCCCCATCACCGTCGAACCCCAGGACAAGATCCGCGATCCCGACGCGCCCCTGGTCGGCCTGCCCAAGAAGGGCAAGGTCGCCGCTGGCGTGCCCGACAGCGACGACGAGGAACCGGAGGTGACCAGCGACGATGAGCCAGCAGACCCCAACGTCCCAACCGCAAGCCAAGGGTGAGGACCACGACCTGGTCGTGGAAGCCGCGCTCTTCTCGGCCGGCCGGCCGCTGCCCGTCGAGGAGCTCACCGAGCAGACGGGGCTATCCAGCCACCAGGTCAAGGACGCCTTGGTCGCGCTGCGTGAGGCCTACCAGGGTCGACGCACGGCCCTCGACATCGTCAAGAGCGGCCAGAAGTGGGCCCTGGCCCTGCGGTCGGAGTACGCCGAGCAGACCCGTCACATCGTCCCGCCCGAGGTCCCCCGCCACGTCGTCCGGACCCTGGCCTTGATCGCCTACCACCAACCGATCCTCCAGTCCGACCTGAAGGACCTGGTCGGTTCCAAGGTCTACGAGCACGTCGGCCACCTCGTCGACGCCGGCATGATCCGCAAGACGCCCGACGGGCTCACCTACCGCCTGTCCACCACCAGCGACTTCCCCGAGTACTTCGGCATCCCCGAGGACGACCCGGAACGGATCCGCAACTTCCTGGCCGAGAAGGTCGGCATCGACCTGAAGAAGCGGGACGAGGCTCTCGACCAGTACGAGCCCGACCAGGCCGACGACGAGGACCCCGACCAGGCCGACGACGAGGACCCCGACCGGGCCGACGCCGAGGACCCCGGACCGGCCGACGACGAGACGCCGGAGGTCGAGGACGAGACTGACCCTCCCGATCAGGGCCCCGAGATCATCGAGGCCGAGGACGAGGCTGACGACGCCGTGGCCCCCACGGTCCCGACCGCGCCCGACGCCTGAGGTCGCCTGAGCTACCTCGCGGCCTCTGGCGGCCGACCAAGCCTGTGCCCACAAGGGCTATCAACCCCCGACGGGTCCTTCTGGAGGAGAAGACATGCTGGACCGGACGCTGATCGTCGCCCTGCTCCTCCTCACCGTGCCCTTGATCGGGTGCCTTGGCTCGGACGAGGGCGAGCTGGATCCCACCGCCGTGCCCGAGCCGACGCCTGCGCCCCCGCCTACCGGGGCCACGCTGCACCGTGCCGGCACGGGCAACGCCTCCGCTGCTACGCTCAACGGCACCCCCGACGAGCTGCTCGCCCCTGGCGTGCCCCTGCCCACGGGGGTCAGCCACCTGACCGGGTTCGGCGCTTTCGAGCCGACCTTGGGCGTCACCAGCGACGGGGCGCTGTTCATGTCCAACAGCGAGGGCGCGGCCTCCGGCTTCATCTCGATCATCCGGTCCACCGACCACGGCGCCACCTGGCAGGACGTCACGCCCCGCCTGGCCGGCGCCATCTCGGCCCCGCCGACGA
This sequence comes from uncultured Thermoplasmatales archaeon, assembly GCA_964464425.1. Taxonomy (GTDB): domain Archaea; phylum Thermoplasmatota; class SW-10-69-26; order SW-10-69-26; family SW-10-69-26; genus CAYXGD01. The sequence continues at coordinate 14,608 of CAYXGD010000018.1, read as the reverse complement.
CCTTCGATCCCTACGTCCACGTCGACCCGATCACCGACCGTGTCTACAACCTGGACATGGAGGGGCTGAACTGCAACTGGATCAAGTGGAGCGACGACCAGGGCGAGACCTGGACCCACAACCCGCTGGGTTGCGGCCAGCCGCCGGTCCTCGACCACCCCAGCCTGTTCACCGGCCCCCCGCGGTCTGCCCCGACCGTCGGCTACGACAACATCGTCTACCTGTGCGTCAACCGGGTGGCCGACAGCGCGTGCGCGACCAGCCTCGACGGCGGGTTGACCTTCACCCCGTTCAAGACCGTCTTCCCCGAGCCTGGCCCGGAGGCCCAGAGCTGCGGTGGCCTCCACGGCCACGGTGTCACCGGGCCTGAGGGCCGGGCCTACCTCGGCAAGAACCACTGCGGCACCGCGATGGTCGCCGTCAGCGAGGACGATGGCCTGACCTGGACGACCGTCCCCGTCAGCGATGAGGTCCCGGCCAAGCGACACGACGTCGAGCTGGCCGTGGACGACGAGGGCACCGTCTACGCCCTCTGGGTCAGCGAGGACGACCTGCCCTACCTGGCCCACAGCACCGACCACGGCCAGACCTGGTCGACACCGATCATGGTCGCCAAGCCTGGGCTGAACGCGACGACCTTCCCCACCCTGGCTGCCGGCGCCGCCGACCGGGTCGCCATCGTCTACCTGGGCACGACCAGCGACACGGACATCGCCGAGATGGGCACCAACGACACCTGGCACGCCTACATCTCCACGATCGTCAACGCCACCGACCCTGACCCGGTCATCGCCGCGGCCCCCGTGGACCCCTTGGCCGACCCGATCGCCCGCGGACCCTGCGACGACGACAACCGGTGCGACGGCATCGGCGACTTCATCGACATCGTGATCGACACCGACGGCCGACCGTGGGCCGCCCTCGTCGATGTCTGCAACAAGGGGTGCCTGGACGGCGAGGAGAACGACGTCGCACTGGGCAAGATCGCCACCCTCGCCCAAGGCCCTCGCCTGACCGGTCCGCTCGAGGCTCTGCCCAGCCTGCCGGGTCTGGCCCCTGGCGATGACGCCCCCGTCGGTGACCAGACCAGCGACCAGGGCAACCGGACCGGGAACCAGAGCGGCAACGGGACCCAGGCCTGGACCGGCCACCAGGACCTCCCGGGCCTGTGATCAGCGAGCGCCCGGGTGGTAGGGCCCCTCGAGACCGCACGGGCAAGACGCCCGGCCGCCCTGGGCCGTGGCCTCCTGCCCGCACCGAGGGCACGTGAACGTCCGCTGGGGACCATCGCCGGCGACGAGACCGTGGACCAGGCTGGCGCCCACCCAGGCCTCGATCCCGAACAGCGACAGCGAGAAGAGCGCGGCCCGGCTCCAGGCCGGCAGGGCCAGCGGGTCGGCCACGCCCAGCAGGGTCACCAGGAGCAGCGCAGCCAACGCGCCCATGGCGAAGAGGAACGCGAACCCCAACCCACCGTTCTCCTTGGCTCGGCGGTTCCCCTCCCGAGCCGCCTGGGCTGGGGACGAGGCGCCGAGCACGGCGGCCACCGGGATGCCCACGGTCCGCCCCATGACCCACAGGGAGAGGATCAAGAGGACGACCACGACGAGCTGGACGATCCCGCCGAGCCCGCCACCCGGCGCCCAGACCATCCCGACGGTGATCACGAGCCACGGTAGGATCACCAGGATCCCGGCCAGGGCAGCGGCGCTGACCAGCGGGCCGGAGGGGAGGCCGGGGGAGCTCTCGTGGACGACGGCCTCGGTGGTCGCGCCGACCGCGATGAAGTACCACCAGGCGTGGAGGAACAACACCGCCAGGACCACCCCGGCGTCGGCCAGCGTCAACGCGGTGGCCTGGTCGCCCGAGCCCTGGAGCACCGAGCCGACCAGGAGCAGCAGGACCACCGGTACCACGTAGGCCAGGAAGAGACCCGGGTGCCTGGCCAGGGTCCGGGCCCCCCGGGGGAACGACCCGAGCACGCCAGGGTGCTCGGGCGCGTAGCCGCACTCGGGGCACGGCTCGAGGCCGGTCCAGCCGGTGCCGCAGCGGGGGCAGAAGAGGTCGCTCAGCGGCTCCCCTCCTCGATCTCGTCGGTCCGGTCGGTGGGCATGCCAAGGCGCTCGGCCAGGAGGTCGACGACCTCGTCGAGCAGGGCATCGGCCTTGCCGGGGAGCAGGCCCTTGGTCTTGATCCGGGCAGCCAGGCCCTCCGGATGCGGACCCAGGCCGACGAACCCGCGGACCGGCCCCTTGCGGACGACCAGGTCGTAGCGTTGGCCGGCCTCCACCGTGTAGCCGCGGGACCGGAGGCGCTGGGTCAGCTCGTCCAGCAGCGGGTCCGGGCCTCGCTTGGCACCGAAGACGACCAGTCGCTCCACGGCCCTGCAGCCGGGTGGCCATCGTAAACCTTGTTCCCTGGACTCACCGCAGCTCGAACCGAGCCGGACCCATCCGGATCACCCGGGTCCCGGACACCATGTCCCCGACCCGCTCGTCGGCCTCGGTCGCCTGGATCAGGACGACGTCGATCAGCAGGAAGATCGGGCCCACCGGCCCCAGGGCCCAGGCCAAGCGGAACACGTTCCGGACGGTGGCCCGGTAGAGGCCCGGCGGCTGGTGCCGGGGGCCGACGACGCGCAGGCCCCACAACCGCTTGCCGGGCGTCGTGCCCAGCCAGCCCTCGAAGGCCACCAGGTAGGCCCACGGGACCAGCACGAACAGGAGCCCGGCGGTCAGGCGTAGCAGACCGTCGTCGGTCAGGGCGTCGATCGATCCCCGGGCCAGGGTCAGGCAGATCACCGCCCAGAGCAGGAACGTCGCCACGGCATCGAGCAGGTAGGCGCCGGTCCGCTCGACCAGGGTGGCCGCCCGGGGTTGCCGGATCCCGGCCAGCCTCACCGCTGGCCACCTCCCAGCCGGTCGCTGGGTTCGACCTCGTCCCAGAGGGCCCCGGCCAGGGCCTTGGCCAGCTCGATCGAATCCAGGGCCTCGTGCCACGGCGTGTGGTCCCGGTTGGCAGCTTGGGCTCGCCGGGCCAGGAGGTCCAGGTCCTGGACGAGCGCTGGCGGTGGGGCAGCCTCGATGCGCTGGCTCAGGGGCGGCGTGCCGGCGTCGAGCAGGACCTCGATGGCACGGTGGGCTTCCTCGGTCGCCTGGACCAGGTGGTCGCTGGCTAGGGCCACGTCGGCCCGCGCCAGGTGGACCTGGCACCGCTCGCGTGCCGAGAGGCCAGGGAGCGCCTCAGCCCGGTCGACCAGCGCACGTGGGGCCGGGACCCGGCGCGGTGGCGCGGTCGGATCCCCCGGTGGCTCGACAGGGGGCCGCTGGACCAGGGACAAGCCCAGGCTGGTGGCCAGACCGAGCACGCCCGTGAGGAAGATCAGGTCGAGGAGGCCACCGCCACCGATGATCATCGCGGTGCCGGGGGAGGCCTCCCGAGCCACGTCCAGGAAGGCCGGCAGTCGCAGGACGTCCGCGCCCACCAGGGTCCCCAGGCTGCCGGAGATGAAGGCCAACGGTCCCGCCCGGATCGGTTCGGCCAGGCCCAGGATCACGCCGGCCAGGACGGCGACCAACGCCGGCAGCAGGAACCACGGGAAGGCCACGATCGCGCCACGGCCCGGTTCGACGCTCACGAACGGGTATGTCGCGGCGGCCACGGCCCCGATGCCGACCAGGGCAGCCCACGGGGGGACCGTGCCTCGCCGGGCCAGGCGCCAGGAGAGGATGATCGGGATCAGGGCCCCGCCAAGGTTGATGCCGAACAAGGCATCCCCGACCGGGAACAGGGGCACGCTGAGGACCTGGCCGGCCACCGCGCCCAGGGTGAGCAAGCCCACGTCGGCCCGGGTGAACCCCATGGCCCTCGGCAGGTCGCCGCGTTCCCGGAAGACCAGGTAGATCGCCAAGAGGGCCGCGGCCACCAGCAGGAGCTCCCAGCGCAAGCTGACCCAGGGAGCCAAGGGGTCGGCTTGCAGAAGGCCTACCGGGAGCACCATGCCCGACACCGCGCAAGGTCCTGTGAACCTGCCGGAACCGCCGATGCCCCACGCCAAACCTTTTTCAGGGAGCCCCACTACCGCCCCTCGTGGGCAAGACCTGGCGCGAGGAGCGCAAGCGCGACCACTACTACAAGAAGGCCAAGGACGAGGGCTACCTGGCCCGGTCAGCCTACAAGCTCAAGCAGATCCAGAAGAAGTACGGCATCATCAGCCGGGGGGATACCGTGGTCGACCTGGGCGCTGCCCCCGGTGGCTGGAGCCAGGTCGCCCTGGAGCTGGTCGGCGATGGAGGCACCGTCATCTCGGTCGACCTCAAGGATATCGAGGCCGAGGGCGTGGTCGCCATCCAAGGGGACGTGACCGACGACGCGACCATCGAGCAGATCAAGCGCGCAGCCGGCGAGCCCGTGGACGTCGTCATCTCGGACATGTCGCCCAAGATCTCCGGCAACTACTCCATGGACCACGCCCGCTCGATCTACCTCTCCCAGATCGCCTTGGAGGCGGCCTACAAGCTCCTCCGACCCGGTGGCAACTTCGCCGTCAAGGTCTTCCAGGGCGACATGTTCAAGGACTTCTACGACCAAGTGGGTCGCCACTTCGCCTACCACAAGGGCCAGACGCCCAAGGCGACCCGCAAGGGATCCAGTGAGGCCTATGTCATCGGCAAACGCTTCCAGCCCGATCGATCTTCCTGACCCGCCCATCGACCCGGTCGTCGTGGGCGAGGGCGTCCACCGCGTCAGCGAGGTCCTGCCAGGCCTGGCCAAGCGAGAGGCCTTCGCCGACATCTGCGACGGCATGGATCCCGACGCCCTCCTGGAGGCCGCCCACCTGCTCTGTTTCAAGGGCGACGGGTACCCTCGGGTCGACGACCACACCGGCCATATCCTCTGCCCCGACGGCTACATCCGGGAGCACGAGCCCCTGATCGTGTACCTCGACATCCTGCACGAGCTCGTGCACGTTCGCCAGGTCCTCCAAGGCCAGCAGGTCTACCACTTCCCGGCACCGTACGTCGAGTGGCCAACGGAGATCGAGGCCTACCGCATCACCTACGACGAGGCCCAACGCCTGGGGGTCCCCGATGACTGGTTCTGGGCCTACCTGGCGGTCCCCTGGGTCGAGGAGGCCGAGATCGTCCGGCTCGGGCGCGCGATCGGCATGCCGACCCCACCTGGCGACGAGGACGCCACCGACGAGGGAGGGGCCCGCCATTGAGGGGACGTGGGCATTGTAGGGCGACCTAAAGGGCTTGCAACAAGGCTCTGGGATGCCTCTAGCGTCGATATGTCGGTAGCCCTGTTCCTATTTTTAGGGGGGCCTGAGAAAGCGAGCCCTCATAGTGGAGAGCCCCCTACGTACGGGATGAGAAGATACCATGCCTGAGATGAACGAGAAGCTCCAGGAGCTGTGCAACGCCCAGATCGACCACGAGCTGTACGCCAGCCAGCTCTACCTGTCCATGGCCGCCTGGTTCGAGGACCAGGGCTACGACGGGATGGCTGGCTGGATGCGCGCCCAGAGCGAGGAGGAGCGCGAGCACGCCCTCAAGTTCTACGATCACCTGGCCGACCGGGGGGTCACCATCCGGATCGGTGGCATCGACGCCCCCGAGACGAGCTGGGGCAGCCCCCTGGAGGCCTTCCAGGATGCCTACAAGCACGAGCGCAAGGTCACCCAGCAGATCTACGACATCTACAACGCTGTCGAGGACCACGGGGACTTCGCGCTGCGCACCCTGCTCAACTGGTTCGTCGACGAGCAGGTCGAGGAGGAGGCCAGCACCGAGCGCATCGTCGAGCTCCTCGAGCGCGTCGGCGACGATCCCTACGGCCTCTACAAGGTCGACCGCGAGCTCGCTGGCCGCACCGAAGCCTAGGCGCAGCCAGCCAGGGCACGCGCGGCCCGGCGCCACGCAGCCATGCAGCCACGCCGATGGAACGCTCCAAGGTTCCCGACCGCGACGTGAGCGTGCGGGGCGTCGGCGACCCGGTCCCTCACCGCGGCCGCAGGCCAGCGATCACGTCCAGGGCATCCCCCGGCTCGCCCTGGTAGGCCACCGCCTCGGGGTCGAAGGCGGTCCTGGCCGCCGGGATCCCGGCCGCGCGCAAGGCATCGATCGCCTCGGTACGGCCAGGCGGGTCCACGTCGAGGACCGAGCAGGCCTCCGGGATGTGCAGGTAGAACGGGCCCAGCTCGGCCTCCCCGGCCAGCAGACCAAGCAGCCTGCCAGCCCGGTCCCCGGCGGCCAACCGGTCGGCATCGGCGGCCTGACGCATGGCCTCGAGCACCTCGGCGTCCCCCAGGGGCCCCATCCAGTAGGGTCCGCTTGTTCCCCCCTTGCCGCACCGGCACGCCTCCAAGCCCCAGGTCTGGCACGCCTTGCAGAGCACCACCGGCCGGACCTGATCCAGGCAGGCGTCGGCTCGTTGAGCGCCCTTCTCGACCCGCAGGCTCGCCCGGAGCGCGTGCTGGTGCTCGTAGACGACCAACGGCCGGATCGCTCGGTCGTGTTGGGCGGCCACCCGGGCCACCAAGCCGACCAGCAGCCGGGCGGCCGCCGCCTTCCAGCCGGGGGCCTTGGTGGGCGGCCCTGCGGCCATGTAGCGACGCCGGGTGACCTTGGGGCGGACCCCATGCAGGGCCGTGGTGTCCGTGGCCGAGACCGACAAGACGCCCTGGTGGCGTAGCGCCCGCAGCGCGCCGGGGAGGTGTGGCACCGGTGAGCCGTAGGGATCGATGTCGATGTGGTCCCAGACCCGTCGGGTCACCAACGCGTCGATATCCTCGCAGGTCACCTCGACGTCGAGCTCGAGCTGCTTGGCGTTCTGCTCGATCAGGTCGACGGCGTGCGGGTGCTTGTCGTTGAGATGGACCGACCACGCGTCGGCCTCGTTGGCCACCCGCAAGCCACGGGCCCCCGCGGCGGCCAGACCGTCCAGGAAGGTGGGCTCGGGGCGGGGGTGGTCGACCTGGCAGAGCAGGACGCCCAGGTCCCGTGTGATGGCCATGGCCGGGTTGTAGAAGCCTGGGCCGGCCTGGCTGGGGCCTTGTCCTTGATCTCGTCGGCCGGCGGGCACCTGGAACGTGGTGGCTCCCTCCGTGACCGTCTCGAGCTCCACGCCCGGGCAAGCAGGCGGTCGTTGATGAGCCTAGCCCCGAGAGACCAGCGGACCGTGTCGGGAACCGTCATGGAGGGCTGCCGGACGACCCGCACCACAGAGGGACTAGAGGAGGCACAGGGCTCACAGAGACCCGTGACCTCCCGAGGTCCTCGGTGGTCCTCCGTGGGCCTCTGTGTCTCTGTGGTGCGGTCCCCGGGCACCTGACAGGACGATGAAGCCAAGGCCGTGTCAGGTGACGCCCTCGGAACGCAGAGGGAGCAGGGGGAGCAGGGGCCCGCGGAGGACGGCCAGGGAGCCCCAGGGCATCAACCCGGTCCTCGGCGGCGCCCCGCTGGCTCCAGGCGGGGCGTTCCTGCGGCTCTGCTTGTCCTCTGCGGTCTCCGTCGCTCTGCGTCCCTGGTTGAAGCGCGCAGGTGGGAGGCGGGGTCGGTGTCAGTCAGGTTCTTAGGTGCAAGGCCGTTGGACCAGCGTGGTCTCCCAACTGGTGCTCGGCATGATCGCGTTCCTGCCGGGCGTGGCCGTGCTCTACCAGCTCCTCGGCGAGCACGAGGAGCACTTCCGCCACAACGCGATGTTCCTGGTCGTCCTGGCCGGCATGGCGCTAGGCCTGGCCGGCGGGTTCGTCGAGCTGATCATCATGGCCGACGCCATCTGGCTGATCTCCATGGCGGCCGCACCCCTGATCGAGACCATGGTCAAGACCATGATCGTCGGCCTGCCTCGGTTCCGCCACGAGCGCGAGGCCGTCCTCCTGGGTGGTGGGGCCGGCATCGGCGTGGCCGCGCTGATCTTGATGACCTACAGCCAGACCGTGCGCAACGCCCCGTTGTCCTGGCAGCTGATCGTCACCCTGGTCAGCGTGGCGATCGGCTTCACCCTGGTCCACTACGTCTCCGGCCTCCTGCTCGGGCAAGGCCCGGCCCAAGGCTCGGTGCTGGGCAAGTTCGCCCAGTCCTACGCCGTGCTGCTGCCGGCCCACATCCTGCTGGGCCTGCTCGGTCTCATCGAGGACCTGCGGCTGCGCCCCTTGCGGAACTACACCGACGTGGAGCTAGCGATCGGGATCCTGGTCTACGGGCTGGTCCTCGCGCTGTTCTGGGGTCCCAAGCTGATCAAAGAGGGGCTCCCGCAGACCGCACGGCGCGAGCTGCGGCGCCAGGAACGTGAAGCAGCCCGGGAGAACTGAACGGACCCGGGCCTCGAAGGACGCGCTCAGTCGTCCGCGTCCGCGTAGGCCTTCGTGAGTTCCTCGAGCTTCTCCGACAGGGCGAACTTGACGGCCTTCATGTCCTTGCGCGCCTGGGCCATGACCTGGTGGTCGTCGTACGGCTCCGTGTCGGCCAGCCATTGTTTGACGGCCAGGAGGGGGTGCTCGAGCTCGCGGACCTCCTCCATGTTGTCGACCTCGGCCTCCAGAGCAGCCTCGGCCTCCTCGATGATCTCGACGCCCACGCCGAGCAGCGCCTCGATGTTGGCCTCCTCATCGTCGGCCTCCACCGGTTGGTCGAAGAAGTCAGCCAGGTTCTTCTCGAGAGCGGCCTTCTTCTCTCGAGCTTGCTGGCGGATCTCGGCCAGGTCCTCCTCGCTCTCGACCATGTCCTCGGTGTCGGCGAGGAACTCGTCGAGGGCCGCCAGCTGGTTCTCCCACTTGTAGAGCTGCTCCTCGTCGTTGATGTCCAGCTTCAGGGCGTCCTCGGCGTTCCGGATGAACACCTCACCCTGGTGGATGGCCTGCTTCGGCGAGTCGAACGTGGGCACGGTATCCAGAGCAACGTCACCGGTTTAAGAGCCTTCTGGATGGGGGTCGGTCGCCGGATCGGGTAGAGCTCGACGGATTCCGAAGGGTTCATGCATCTCGGACCCGCGTCCATAGGTCGGGATGCACCTGACCTACCTCAGCGAGGTGGCACGGTGAGCAAGACCGAGTGTCCGATCTGCGGAGACAAGGTCGACGTCGGTAGACACACGCACAAGAAGCTCCACAAGGGCGTGATCTACCACTTCTGCTCGGAGGACTGCCTCCAGACGTTCAAGGAGGACCCCTCGAGCCACAGCTCCCGCGGCCCCAACGTCGGCGCCTACACCTGACCGGCGCCGCCCATCGCGGCTGCCCCCACGCCCAGCTGCGGCGCTAGGCAGCCGACCAACACGCTCTCCAAGCGCCAGGCGCTATAGCGGGCGGTCTTCGAGGTTCCAACCAGGTTTTCGTCGTCCCAACCAGAACCCCACTATACCCCCACCAGGGGGACCCCAAGGCCGGACGGTGTTCCCATGTCCCCACGACGCCCCCACCGCCTGGCTGTCTGCGCCTTGCTCACGACCGCCCTGCTCCTGGCCCCGGCCGGCCTGGTCGCCGGCCAGACCGATGCTCCGGGCCCGGCGACCCCCGCCAGCCCTGCCGAGGAGACCGCCGTGCTCCACGTGCTCGTCACCGCGCGAGGCCCCGACCATCGGGGCCCCGTCGACGGTGCCGCCATCGTCGTCTACGAGCTCGTACGTGACCGGAACGGGAGCCACGCCGAGCCCGCGGCTCGCGGGGCGACCCACGACGGGTGGATCCGGTTCGAGCTCCCCACCGGCGCCTACGGGCTGCGGGCGACCGCCGGTGACCACGCTGGCCACGCCAAGGTCCGCCTCCATGACGACCGTCGCGTCCACGTCCAGCTCGCCGACGACCGCTCGGACCGTCAACCCGGGCCCTACCACCTGGGCTTGGCCGCGCTGACCCTCACCGACGGAGGCACGGACCCCCTCCCCGGTGCCACGATCGTCGTCGAACGGCTCGTCCGACCCCACGACGGCAACCTCACCTGGGAGCCGGTCTTCCGGGCCATCACCGACGGCGACGGCCACGTCACCGAGACCCTCCCCGGCGGCGTGTACAAGGCGACCCTGACCACCGAGGACGGCGCCGAGGAGGTCCGGCGGTTCAAGCTGGACCACGACCGATGGCTCCGGCTCCACGTCGGCGCCCCCGATGATCCCGCCTCCGAGGAGGACGACCGCCGCTGGACGAACCACCGGGACGGTGCTCCTGGCCATAGGGCCAACAGCCACAGCCACCGACCTGATCGGCCTGGCCCCAGCGATCAGGCGGCCCACGAGGCCATCCTGGCCCAGCTGGCCAAGATCTCCCGGATCCTCGGCGGCCTGGTCGGCTGATCCGGGATCCACCCCACGACGATCCCCCGCCCCGACGGCTTGAGCCCTGCCTGGGCGGGGGCGCTCTTCCTCTCGAAGCTCACGGCAATCTCACAAGGACAGATGGTGCCCGCCGGTTCACGTGACCCGGCGCAGGCCCACGGCGCCGAGGACCAGCACGAGCGCGGCAAGAGCGGCCCCCGGAGCTGGCGTGTAGACCCCCTTGACCGTGCCCAGGGTCGAGACCACCGAGCTGATGCCCGTGATGTCCAGGTTGGGCCCGTAGAAGGCGTCGATCTGGATCTGGATCGGGGCTCGCTGGTTCACGTACCCGTTGTGGTACGGCGTGTAGACCTCGACAGGCAACGAGGCATGGCCAGGCTGGGACGACGACGCGTTGGGCGCCTGCGACGCGTTCGCACCGCCGGTCCCGTTCCCGCCGGTCTGGTTGCCGCCGAACGGGTCGCCAGCGTCAGCGCCCTGACCCCGGCCCGGCACGATGGTCGGGTCCGGCGGCAGGACCTGGAAACCTTGGCTGAGGTTCCCGCCCGGCGTGCTGAACTGGAACCGGGTGGGTCCGTTGCTGAAGTTGTCGATCTCCAGCATGTACTTGAGCGGCTCCTGGGGCCGGGCCTCGGTCTTGACGTCCACCAGGCGGACCGTGTAGATGCTCACGTAGCCCGCGGTCACCGACAGGTTGGTGTGGGCTTGAGACACGAACTCGGAGAGATCCCCTTCGTCGCGAGGGTGCTGGATCACGTACGGTCGGACCCACAGGTTGGTGGTCTCGAACGCCGGCGCCTCGGCGGTCAGGCCCACGGTGATCCGGACGGGCTGCTCGACCCGCTCGTTCCCGGCCCCACCACCGAAGGAGACGATCGTCTCGGGTGAGACCACGGGCCGCATGTAGGAGGGATGGTCCGGGAACTCCAAGCCCACGATGGCCGGTTGGGTCGGATCCGAGAGCCCCGTGCCGGCGGACTTGTACTCCAGGATGGCCGTGCACTCCCAGGTCCCGGGCGCGGCCAGGGGCTGGATCGTGGCCGGGCCTGGCGGGCACTCGATGGAGAACGCGATGTCCTGGAGCTGGGCCGAGGCCGGGGCTGGCACCAGGGAGACGGCCAGCACGACAGCCAGCAGGCTGACCACCGCCAGGGGGATGCGGCTCATCGACCTCCCTCCTCGCAGGCTGTCATGGGTTCGCAAGCGGACAGCCGGCTGGGGAAGGATGAAGGTTCCTGTGTTGCACCCATCACGAGCCTAGCCATCGCAAGCATCGCATCCGGGTGGTAGACCGGCTCAGGCCTACGATGGATCAGCCGATCCAGTCGTCGGTCCATGTGTGGTCGTGCCGCGACCCGTGCTTGTTCGAATCCGCCTCTAGTGGATGCTCTGCCGTCTCGCGGTCCCGGTCGGCCTCGGTCGCTGGGCCTTCGGCGGTCGCTTGGTCGGCCGCCGGGCGCATGCCGAACGCTTCTGCTAGGTGTCGCGTGGTCGCGGCAGAAGCGTTCGGCGCGCTTCTCGGTCGCCGTCGCTGTGTCGCGCGACCGAGAAGTGGGCCCAGGCGGATTCGAGGGTGGAGGTCCGTGGCGCGGTGGTGCCGGACCTCCAACGCCGTACGGGTCGCGTGTGGTCGTGCCGCGACCCGTACTCGTTCGAATCCGCCTCTAGTGGATGCTCTGCCGTCTCGCGGTCCCGGTCGGCCTCGGTCGCTGGGCCTTCGGCGGTCGCTTGGTCGGCCGCCGGGCGCATGCCGAACGCTTCTGCTAGGTGTCGCGTGGTCGCGGCAGAAGCGTTCGGCGCGCTTCTCGGTCGCCGTCGCTGTGTCACGCGACCGAGAAGTGGGCCCAGGCGGATTCGAACCACCGACCGACGGGTTATGAGCCCGGCGCTCTACCAGACTAAGCTATGGGCCCGTGCGCCGCAGGCATGCAAGCCCCGACCATAGGCGTTACCGGTCGGCCCGGCCGGCCGAGTCGATGATCGGGCTGTCATCGGGCTCGCCCCCGTCATCGTCGCCCCCACGGCGTAGGATGGTGACACCAAGGGCGACCAGGTAGCCTGCCACGATGGCAGCGGCCATGCCGATGACCGGGTTGTCGAAGACGCTCAACAGGAGGGCTGCGACGACCAGGACCGTCAACACGCCCCACCCGATGCTGGCCCAGAACCGATGCTTCTCTGGGAGGCTGGCCGTGCCCCGGACCGGCGTCCGCTCGACGCGCAGCAAGCGGAACAGGATCGTCGGCAGCCAGCTCCAGAGCAGGAGGCCGGCGGCCAAGGTCAGGGTGAGCGGGAGGACGGGATCGTCACCAAGGCCGATGGTGTCGGCCCCGATCGGCAGGGACTGGAGGGCGAAGCCGGTCAGCGTGCCCAGGGCCAGCCAGACGAGGAGGATGCCGGCGACCTTGACCCGGTCACCCCGGGACTGGACCCGGCCCAGCGCCGAGGTCCCCCAGCCACGGCGGCGGGAGATCCACAGCAAGGCCAGGAAGCCGGTGAGCAGGCCGGCGAACAGGGGTAGGCCGAACAGGGAGCTGCCAGCCAGGCTCATCAGCGCGGCCGTGGCGTACATCCCGACCAGGAAGCCACCCAGGAAGGTCAAGGTCATCAGGACGACCCGGGCCTCACGGCGATCGTCGGCGGTCTCGAGCATATCGTCGCCGACCTCCAGGTCCCTGGCCAGGCCGAAGACGGCTGCCGTGGCCAAGAGCGCCCCGAAGGCGTAGGCGACGGTGACGTTGTTGTAGAAGACCCCCAAAGCGATGGCGCCGTAGACGAACACGAGGACGAAGACCACGGAGAGCGCCAGCAGGTCCCCCCACCACGGCAGCTCGCTGAGCGCGTCACGCATCCCGTGGATCATGCCGGTCGCGTGGGCGATCAGGTAGTTCATGCCGGCAGCCGCGACGACCGACAGGAGGAAGGCTGTCCGGAAGTCGTCCAGGGCCAGCGCGATCAGCAGGAAGGAGACGACCAGCGTCGCCAGGCTGATCAAGGCCAGGACGCCGGCCTCGGCAGGCGCGCCGTAGGACTCGAACTCCTCGTCGAGCCCCTGGCCGAGGCCGAGCAGCCAGATCAGCAGCCCCATGACGATCCCGGCGAACGCCAGGGCTGCAAGCAGCGAGTACTCGACGACCTCCAGGAAGAACCCGATACCGAAGTAGGCGTACAGGGTGAGGAGCAGGAAGGTGGCCAGGAAGATGCCGGTGCGGACCAGCAGGTTCTGCTCACGGACGACCTCGGGGATGTCCTGGGTGACACCGAAGGGGAGGCCTGCCAGCAGGAACAAGAGCAGGCCAGCCGGGATGCTGACGACGTAGGCCAGCTCGAAGAACGAGGTCAGCGCGACGATGATCAGGAAGATCAGCGCGGCGCTGAGCGGGAAGATGGGCAGCACGGCAAGGACCCGGTGATCCTCGCCCATGTCCGTGAACGCGGCCCAGAGGTCACGCCACGTGTGCACCCACATCGACAGCGGGACCAGGAGGGTCAGGGAGAGGACGAAGGCCACCGCGTACCCGGCGATGGCATCGGGGATCTGCAGGCCAGCGACCAGCTCGGAGAGGAACGGGCCGACCAGCAGCGAGAAGTAGAGCGTGGTCAGGACCAGCAGGACCAGGAAGGCCGTGATCCGGATGGCGAAGTGCTGGGCTCGGGCCGTCTCCCGGGCATCGCGGCTCCAGCCCGACAGCAGACCGGTCAGGACCGCGCCTGCGATGGCGCCAGGGAGGAACAGGGCTAGCGCGACGGTCACTTGCCCGACGACCAGGAGCGCGATGAGGAAGACGCCCAACCCGACGATCAGCCCGATGCCGGCCAAAGCCAGCAACCGGCCCAACGGGGGCGTCTCACCCACGGTCTCCGGCACGTCGCGCCAGAGGTCGAGAAGCACGACGGCCGCCACCGTCCCCGCCGTGGCCAGGACCAGGCTCAGCAGCGTGATCAGCACGAACTCCGTGACCACGGCTCCGATCAGCACGAAGCCCACGATGAACAGGAAGATGAACAACGGCAGCGGCAGGAGGAGCCGGACCCAGAGCGGTGCCCGCCGCCGAGCGTCGTCGACCGGTCCCAAGAAGCCCAGCCGCCAGCCGATGGCGACGGCCGCCGCCAGGCCGCCCAACGGTCCAGCCACCAGCGCCAAGGTGAAGTTCTGGAGCACGAAGCCGAAGATCAGGAACACCAAGAACGCCAGCACCAGCCACAGGACGAGGAGCACGCCGAGGGAGGCCCAGGCGTTCTGGCGGACCCGATCGAGCAGCCCCTCCTCTCCTTCGTCGGAGCCGGCTGCTGCGGGCGGGGGACCCATCGACCGTCCGAGCCTGCTTCTCGC
>CAYXGD010000017.1:11657-18807 GCA_964464425.1 uncultured Thermoplasmatales archaeon | reverse complement strand
TTCGGACCTACATCCATGTCAACGACCCCAAGCGCCGCAACGTGACCATCAAGCTCGCCATCGCCGGGATCGCCCTGGCGACCATCGGCCTGCTGGTCGCCACCCAGGTCGGATGGATCGGGGCCGAGGGAGGCGCCACCGGTCCTGGCAGCGGCCCTGCCGCTGATGCCGGGACCGACGACCATCAGGACGAGTGCATGTCGGAGGAGGCCTTCCCCCAGTGGCTGGCCGAGCACCCTGAGGCCGAGGACATCGAGACGTCGACGCCCGAGCCCGGCGTGATCTGTGTGACCTACACGACCCCGTAGCCCGGGTGATCCCGGTCAACCCTCATCCGGCCCTTGGTCGGCCTGGCCGTCAGGCGGCGCCGCGTCGTCCTCCCGAGCCGAGGGTTCAACGGTCAGCGTGAGCCCATCACGGGCCACGATGACGACCTCCTCCCCCGGCTCGATCGGGCCCTGGTCGGTGACCGCCTTCCAGCGCTCCCCGTGGACGTGGACCTGACCCTCGGGATCGATCCGCTTGGTGACCTCGGCCCGGGAGCCCACCAGGCTGGCCACCGGCCGCTTCTGGGCTTTCAGGGCGATGGTGACGGCGCCGATGACCCCGGCCCCGCTGACCAGGGCTGAGACGATGCCGATGATCAGGAACTGGCGGAAGAACGACGGCGGCAACAAGGGCTCGGTGACCAGGAAGATCGCGGCCAGGACCAGGGCGATCACGCCGGCGGCGGTCAGGATGCCGTGGGTCGGTGTGAAGACCTCGGCCACGAAGAACACGCCGGCTAACAGCAACAGCAGGACGCCGGCGATGCTCGTGTTGAACAGACCCAAGCCGATCAGGGCCATCACCAGCAGCAGGGCGCCGATGGTCTCCGGCACGTAGGTGCCCGGGTTGGCCAAGCCGAAGATGACCCCGTAGAGCCCTGCCAGGAAGAGGATGAAGGCGACCTGAGGGTTGCCGACGATCTCGACGATCTGGATCATCAACCCCTTCTCGTACGGCACGATCCGGGCATCGGCGGTGTCCAGCTGGACGACCCCTGATCCGACGATGGCTGACCGGCCGTCGACCTCGTCCAGGAAGGCCTCGACGTCGGGGGCCACGACGTCGATCATGCCGGTCCGCTTGGCCTCTGTCTCGTTGAGGTTGAGATTCTCGGTGATGAAACGCTTGGCGATGGTCTGGTTGCGGTCGGCCCGCTCGGCGATGTCCTGGATGCGTTGGACCAGGAAGTTGACCGTCTTGTTGCCCGCCGACTGGGTGCCACCGCTGGGGCTCTGCTGGATGGGCTGAGCCGAGCCGATCTGGGTGTTGGGCGCCATCCCGCTCGGCTGCCCCATCAACAGGATGAAGGTCCCCGCCGAGGCCGCGAACCCGCCCCGGGGGCCCACGAAGGTGAGCACAGGCACGTCGGCCTGCTCGATCGATCGGAAGATGTCCAAGGTCGCGTCCACCAAGCCACCGGGGGTGTCCAGCTGGATGATCAACGGGACACCGCGCTCGGAGGCCTCGTCGATGGCGTCCTGGATGTGCAGGGCGGTCCCTCGGGTCACCACGCCCTCGACCTCGACCAGGAGGACCTGGTCCCCTTGGGCCTGGGCAGCCGGGGACACCAGCAGAGGGGCCAGCAGGGCTGGGATGACGAGGAGCCAGAGCGCCCGCTTCACGGCCCCACCAACCGGGCCAGGCGGCATGAATGTACGGATACGGTCCTACGTCCCGACCTGCATCGGCTCGGCCAGCTTGCGTAGCAGGGCCCGGGCGCTGAGCACGGCGACCTGGCTGGTGGCCGGGTTGATGTCGCTGGGATCGCTCTCGACCGTGACGGTCACCTGGACGCTGGGGCTCTCGACCTCGACCTGGTGGGTGTTGCGCTCCAGGCTCGGGTCGGCCACGATGACGACCTCGGGCGAGAGGCCGGCCAGGGTCAGCGTGGCGGAGACGTTGACGTTCTTGGGGTACTGGCGCACAGCTTCGGCGGCCGAGCCCCGGAACAGTTCGCCGGCCTGACCCTCGTCCAGGCCCAGGCTCGTCGGCGGCTTGCGGGTGGTCAGCCGAACGGTGGCGCCTTCCTCGATGGCCAGGGCCTTGACGGCATCCAGGCCGGCGATGCCGCCGGAGGGCAGGTAGCAGCGAGCCTGGCTCTTCTCCATGGCCTGGGTGGCATCGGCCAACAGGTCGGCTTGGAGGAACGCACCGGTGGTCAGCACCATGCAGTCGACCCCCCGGCGCAGGGCCTCGAGCACGGGGCCGGCGACGGCCGGCTGGCTGGCAGCTTCGACGACCAGGTCGACCTCGTCGAGCCGCGCATCGACCTCGACGATGTCCCCGCCGATCTCGTCGGCCAGGGCCTGCGCTCGCTCCGGCCGAGCATCAGCAACCTCGATGGCCAGCTCCATGTCCCTGGCTTCCCGAGCAAGCGCCGACCCGATGTTGCCGGCACCGATGATCCTCACGCGCACACGCCGGCCAGGCGGCTCGGGGGTTTGAAGCTTTGGCAGGATGCGGCGGTCCCATCCACAGGGTCACCTACCCCCGGCAAAGACCTATGCCGAGGCCCTCCATGGCCAGCCCATGCCCGCTGGCCCCAGGCAGTGGCTCGAGGAGGACGGCGCCTTCGAGGATGCGACCACCCAAGCCGTGGTCCCCGAGCAAGCCCGGGCTCGTGCGTGGATCGAGGCCAAGGCCGACCTGGTGGTCGCTGGCCTGGCCGAGGCCGCCGAGGTGCTCGAGGCGACCGGGTGCGAGGTCGACAGGCTCGCTGAGGCGGGCCAGGCCGTGGAGGCCGGGGACCAACTGGCCGAGATCCGGGGGCCAGCCCGGGCGGTGCTGACCGGCGAGCGCGTGGCCCTGAACCTCCTGATGCACCTGTCGGGGATCGCGACGCTGACCCGCCAGGTCGTCGACCTCGTCGAGGCAGCCAACCCGGCCTGCCAGGTCCTGGCCACGCGGAAGACCACGCCCGGCCTCCGGGAGCTCGAGCATGCAGCCGTGGTGGCCGGAGGCGGGGCGCCCCACCGCCAGGACCTGACCAGCGCGATCTTGATCAAGGAGAACCACCTGGCGTTCCTCACCGTCGCGGAGGCCGTCGCGGCCGCCCGCCGGCACGCGCCGGATCTGTTCGTCATGGTGGAGGCCGAGGATCTCGAGGAGGCTACGGCGGCGGCCCGGGCCGGCGCTGACGGGGTGCTGCTGGACAACTTCGAGGCCAGCGAGCTGCCTGACGTCGTCGAGCTGCTCAAACGGTTGAAGCCGGAGCTCACCGTCGAGGCGTCGGGCAACCTGACGCTCGACAACGTGGCCGCCTACGCCGAGCACGTCGACCGGGTCTCCCTGGGCTCGCTGACCCACTCGGCCCCGGCGGCGGACGTGAGCCTGCAGCTCGAGCCGGTGACCTGAAGGACGGACGTGCCGGCCGGGCGGTGGGATGGCCACCACGCCTCCAGCGCTCAGCCTCACGACCTTGGATCCCTGGCCTTCCACGCCTCCAGGCGCTTCTGGTAGAGACCCTCGGGCTCGCCGGGGCGGCGGGCCGGCTCCTGGAACCGCCAGATCTCGACCTCTTTGCGTAGCGCCTCGTCCATGGGGCTCTCGGGGGCGCCCTCGTCCTCGGGCTCGAGGGTCTCGAAGCTCTCCCAGGCCGAGAGGATCGTGTCGATGGCCTCGTCGTCGGTCCCCTCGATCGTGAAGTCGGCGTGCTCGCTGCTGTAGAGGACGAACACGCTGACGTCGTCGCCGGCGTAGCGGCCCTTGGTGTCGCCCTTCTCCTGGCCGAGGTACTGCCACTTCAGGCCCAGCTCCTTGAGCGGCGCCTTGACGGCGGCCTTGTTCTCGGAGTAGGTGCCCATCGGGAAGATGACGCGTTCCCGGCGCTTGCCGTCGTCCTCGGCCACGGGCGCGGTACGCCGGGCCCTGACCTTGATGTTTACCGAGCAGAGGAGCCGCAGCTGGCCGGAGGGGACGCGCAGGCCGGTGGCCTGACGCCGGCAAGGAAGGAGGTCAGTGGAAGACCAGGAGGATCTCGCCCTGTACGGCTGGCCCGTGGTTGAGGCCCTGGACCGGGCACGGGTCGATCAAGGGGGAGGCCATGACCGTGATCTCCGCCGCCTCTGGCGGTAGGTCCACGGTCGTCTCGAAGCAGAAATCCTCGAGGTACAGCAGGTCGCCGTCGACACCGTAGAGCGCGATCCTGCCGGGCACGTCGCGCTGGGTGATGTCGAGCAGGTGGACCTGGGCCTGGGTGCGACCGTCGTCGAGGGGGAGGGTGTTCCCGCCGAGCTGGAAGTCGCGCCAGTTGTTCATCGGCGTGGGGTTGTCCACGGACGCGTGGGCCACGGGCCCCGGAAGGGAGGTGTCGTAGGGCACCGTCTGGACCTGGTGCCCGTCGTGTGCCGCGGCCCCCGGGACCCCTGTCGCGAGCAGCAGCACCAGGAGCGCCGCGGCCGGCAAGGTCCCCGAGGGTGCCGGTCTGTCACCCACGTGGTCGCCTCCCCTGTGTCACGCCGGTGACACCCAGGATGGAACTTATAATTTTCCGTCGCAGATAAAATAGAGGTGTGACCTTCACGGGCGCTTCAGGCGCCGATATAGGCCTTCAGAGGCTCCGCTAGGGGTCGAGGGGAAAGGGGAGAAGAGGGAGCCGACCGCCCGGCCTCTGGGCCGGGCGTGGGGGCCCGATCAGCCGTGGTTGACGAAGACGGTCTTGAGCTTGGTGTAGTGCTCGATGGCACCCTGACCCTGCTCGTGGCCCACGCCGGACTCCTTGAACCCGCCGAAGGGGGACTGCGGGAAGGTGATCGGGTACTCGTTGACCGTCACCTGGCCGGCCTCGATGCCCTTGGCCGTCCGCATGGCCCGGCCCAGGTCGGTGGTCCAGACGCCGGCGTAGAGGCCGTACCGGGTGTTGTTGGCCAGCTCGATGGCCTCGTCCTCGTCGCTGAACGTCATCACCGACAGGATGGGCCCGAAGATCTCCTCCTGGGCCAGGCGGCCGTCGGGGTCGACATCCTTGTAGATGGTGGGCTGCAGGAAGCTGCCTCCCTCCAGGCCCTCGCCCTCGGCGCGGCTGCCGCCGGTGACCAGGGTCGCACCCTCGTCCTCGGCGATCTGGAAGTACGCCGCCACATCCTCGAGGTGGTCCTCGTGGACCAGCGGTCCCATACGGCTGCCCTCGGCGGTGCCGGGGCCGACGGTGAGCTTGTTCCCGACGTAGCTGCCCAGGTTGGAGATGAAGTCGTCGGCGATGTCCTCCTGGACGAGCAGCCGGCTGCCGGCCCAGCACATCTGGCCGGCGTTGAGGAAGGCCCCGAAGACCGCGCCCTTGCTGGCGGCCTTCAGGTCGGCGTCGTCGAAGACGACGTTGGGGCACTTGCCGCCCATCTCGAGGGTGCAGGGCACAGCGCGTTGGGCGGCGGTCTGGCCGATCATCAGCCCGGTGTCGGTGGAGCCCGTGAAGGCGATGGCTCGGACGTCGTCGTGCTCGGTGAGCGCCTTGCCGGCCACGCTGCCGCTGCCGGGGATCACGTTCAGGGTGCCCTCGGGGAGACCGGCCTCGGCGGCGGTCTCGGCCATGGCAAGGCTGGAGATGGGCGTCCAGGTCGCGGGCTTGAGCACGGCCGTGTTCCCGGCGGCCAGAGCTGGGGCCAGCGAGCGCATGGCCAGCTGGAAGGGGTAGTTCCAGGGGCTGACGTGGGCGGTGACGCCCAGGGGTTCCCGGGTGGTGAAGTTCACGCGGTCGCCGGGGACCGGGATCTCCTCGCCCTCGATCTTGTCGGCGAGACCCGCGTAGTACTCCAGGGTCTTGATGGCGAACGCCACGTCCGCCCGGGCCTCACGCAGGGTCTTCCCCTGGTCCCGGGACTCGATCTCGCTGATGCGATCCCGCGCCTCCCAGAGGGTGCTGGCCCACTGCTCGAGCAGCCGGCCGCGCTTGTAGGGGTCCAGCGCGCCCCAACCATCCTCGAAGCTGTCCTGGGCCGAGTCCACGGCCGCGCTCACGTCGGCCTCGGTGGCCTTGGCCACATGGGCGATGACCTGGCCGGTGGCTGGGTCCACGGTCTCGAAGGTCCCGCCGTCCTCGGCCTCGGTGAACGCACCGTCGATGAACAGCTCGAAGGACTTCTGATCGAGGGAGAGCATACGCTCGGGAGCCGGTCCTGGGCATATAACGGTGTTCCCGGGCGCTCAGTCCTCGCGCCGGAGGGAGAACGCGGCGACTTGGAGCAGGGCGCCGAGCATCCCGGAGAGCGCCAGCGCGACGACCACGGCCAGCGGGATCACGGCGGCGGCTGGGAGCCGGGGACCCTGATCGGCGTGGGCGTCGGGTTCTCCGGTCGAGCTCAGGGGGTCGTCTGCCATGGTGAAGCGCCATGCGGTCTCGATCGCCTGGCCCTGGCTATCCTCGATGCTCAAGGTGGCCTCGACCTTGTCCCCTGGACCGATGCCCTCGGGCGCCTGAGCGGTCAGGGTCCCGTCGCCACCCGACAGTCCGAGGGTGCTACCCCCAAGGTTCAGGGTCGCATCTGTCACGGGGCAGGCATCCAGGGAGAGCTGGATCTCAAGCGCCGTACCGACGGGCACATCGGTCGCACCGTTGGACGGGCTCATGCTCTGGATCTCTGGGGAGCTGCAGGTGACCTCGAAGGTCCAGGTTCGGTTGGTCTCGTGGCCGGCGTGATCGGCCACGCTCAGGTGGGCTGTGTGCCTGCCGGGCGCGATCGCCGTGTGGAGGACGAGGTTGAACCCGTCGGGGGATGCCATGATGGTACCGTCGGACTCCCCCAGCGTCTGGCCGTCGAGCACGAGCGTAGCCGTGGAGGGGTCCACCGCGACGTTGTCGGACCATGTGGCCGCGAGGGTGGTCGTGGTCGTGTCGACCTGGCCGGCGGGCCGCGGGTCGTCGATGCGCGGGCCCTGGAGGTCCAGGGCGAGGGCGAAGGGACTCAACGCTGCCAGGTCGGCGGTGAACCGGTGGAGCCCGCCGGTCTTACCCAGGTGTTGCAGGGGCTCGTTGCGCCAGCGCTCGCCGTCGTGGTGGAGGAGGACGACCTGCCGGGCCTGAGCATCGGTCAGCGTGTCGGTGGGCAGTCCGAGGGTCAGCGTGTCGGTGGGCAGTCCGAGGGTCAGCGTGGCCCCGGCCAAGGCTGGC
>CAYXGD010000017.1:0-11557 GCA_964464425.1 uncultured Thermoplasmatales archaeon | reverse complement strand
GGTCAGCGTGTCGGTGGGCAGTCCGAGGGTCAGCGTGGCCCCGGCCAAGGCTGGCGTGGGGGCGTCCTTGCCAGGGACGATCTCGACGTCGAACCGATCGACGATCTCGAGCTTGGCCGGCAGGCCTGCGGGCTGGCTGGGGCTGGTGTCGACGACGAGGTGGCAGCCGGTGCAGGCCTCCTCTAGGTGCAGGCTCGCGGCGGTCAACGGGGCCGGGAGGTCCTGGCTGAAGCGGACCGTCCCAACGGTCCCAGCGTCGAACGGGACCCGTGTCGTGGTCGCGGGTTGGGTGGCTCCTCGGGGTGCGACCGAGCCGCCTCCCCCGCCGATGACCACGGGCTCGCCGACGGCCGCGAAGGCGGAGAACTCGTGGAGCGTCACGGTGTAGTTGTAGGCCCCCTCGAAGGGCGCATCGTCCAGGAGGGTCACGTCGAGGTCATCGCGGACGCGCTGGCCTTCGGAGTACTCGATCAGCCCCACCCGTCGCGGGTCCAGATCGTTCACCTCGAAGTAGCTCGCCTCGATCCTCAGGTCGACACCGAGGGTGTCGACGAGCTGGTTGAGCCGGGTACTGTTCAGCTCCCGACCGTCCTCGCTCGCTCTTACGCTCAGGAAGAGGGCCGGCCCCTCGTTGCCGTCGGTACGGTCCCGGACGATCTGCTGTACGTCGGCGACATCGACCTCGTCGGGCGCGAGGTCGGGGTGGCCGTCCTGGATGTCCACATCGATGGCGACCCGGTTCGCGTCGCTCCCCAGCTTGGCTCTGGCACCCTGGAACCGCTCGGGGGATCCTGCGCCGGTCGCCTCCTCGGTGCCCGCCGTCACGTTCGCGGGTGGGTGGATCTGGACCTCAGCGCCTGCCTCGACCTTGGAGAGACCGACGCTGTAGCTCTTGATGACCACCGGGTCGGAGGCGTTGGCATCGGGGCCTGTGTCCCCGGGGTCCGCGGCCGCCGTGACGGTCGACTCGGTGAGACTGCTCGTCAGGTTGAGCGCCTGGCCGTCCGCGGCCGCGGCCTCGGTCACGTGGACGGTGAGCAGGCGGTCGAGGTCGCCGAGGCTCGCGACGACGGTCGTCGTCCCGGCGGCGTCCTCCGCTGCCTGGATGGCGCCTGTCTCGTCCACGGTCACGGCGGTCGGGTCCACAGCGGTCCAAGTGACCTCCCCCGCGGCCAGGTCGACGCGGTTGTTGCGGGGATCGAGGCCCCAGGCCATCGGTTCGAGGACCTGGCCTGGATCCAGGGTGACCGAGGTGGGACTGATGCGCAGCTGCGTGAGGGCACCGGGTACGACGCTGATGGTCGTGGTGGCCTCGAGGCCGTCGACGGTGGCGGTCAGCTTGGTGGTCCCCACCCGGTTGGCCGTGAACGTCCCGCTCTGGTCCACGGTGCCCACGGTGGCGTTGGACACCTCGTAGGTCGGGGTGAGGCCGGTGACACGTGCTCCTTCATCGTCGATCCCGGTGACCGTGAACGTCGTGGTTCGCCCAGCCGGGATCGAGGGCTCGGATGGGGTGAGCTGGAGGGAGGCCAACGGCACGAACCGGTCGACGATGGTGAGCGGGGTCGTCGCGCTCACGCCGCTACCGGGGACCGCGGCGGTCACGTTCACCATGCCTACCTTGTCAGGGTCCACGAGGCCATCGGCGCTGATCGTTGCTGTGGCCGGGTCATCGACGCTCCATGATACGTTGACAGGTACGTGGTTCCCGTTGCCGTCCAAGCCGATGGCCTGGAAGGCCTGCACGCGGGTCTTCAGGATGGTGGCATCGTGGGGCTGGAGGTCCAGGCTCGCCAAGGGGCCCGGCTCGAGGGTGACGCGCTGGTGGTCGATGACCTCGGGTGCCTGGGTCACCGCGGCCGAGATGAGGTAGCTGCCGGCCTGGTCGCCAGGCGTGAGCTGATCGCCGGCGAACTGGCCGCCGGCAGGATCATCCAGGCGCCAGGCGATGTCCTCGGCGGGGTCCAGGGGGACCGTGTTGCCGTGCGCATCGAGGACCCTGGCGTGGACCGTGGCGGCCTGGCCGCCCGCGGTGAGGGGCTGATCGAGGGGCTCGATCTCGAGGGCGGCAGGCGCGCCTGGGGTCACCTCGATGGTCGCCTGGGCCCAGGCCTTCGTGGTGTTCTTGGGGTCTTCAGCCGTGACGTTGATGGTGGCGTTGCCGGCGGCATCCGGCGTGTAGAGACCGGTGGCGGGATCGATGGATCCAGGGCCGTCCTCCAGGGTGTAGGTGACAGGGAAGGGGGCACGGGCCTGGCCGGTGCGATCCGCGGGGATGGCTTCGATCTGGATGCCGGTGTCGGCGTCGGTGGTCACCGAGGCCTGCCTGAGGATCAGGTCAGCCAGGGGGCCGTGGGTGACCTGCACCTGCACGGTGGTGTTGACCTCCGTCCTGTTGCTGGTGTCGGCGGCTGTCAAGCGGAGCCGTGCGACGCCGGCATCGAGGGCCTGGAAGCGGCAGACGTGCTCGCCGGCTGGGGCGGCCTGCCCGAAGCCGTCGACGACGCTGCAACCGGTGAGGGTATCGGCGCGCGGGTTGCCGCTGGCATCGACCGGCTGGATGGTGAGGTTGGTGGTCTCCCCAGCTCGCAGGGAACTCGGGGCGTCGAGGACGGCCATCGAGGCAAGCGCTCCCACGGTGGTCTCGATGCTCGTTGTCCGGGTCAGGTCGGTCTCGTTCCCGGTGTCCCGTGCTGTGACCTGGAGGGTCGTTGTGCCGACTGCGTCAGGGGTGAACCGCCCCGAAGCGGGATCGATCTGGCCGGGGCCATCGGTGACCTCGAACGTGACCGTGTCCTCCCTTGGGTTGCCGTTGGCATCCCGGGGGTCGGCGTGGAACGCGACCGGTGCATCGGCGGTGGTGTTGGTCGGTGCCTTGGTGAGGATCAGCTGGTCCAGGGCCCCCACGGTGACCCTGACCTCCCCCGTGCCCTGCTCGGTGGTGTCGTTGGCCGCGTCCTCGGCGGTGGCTTGGACGGTCACGTGGCCGACCCTGTCCGGGGTGAAGCGGCCGGTGGTCGGGTGGATGCTCCCGGTGCCGTCCGTGACGTGCCACGTGATCGAGTCGTCCCTGAGGTTGCCGTCGGCGTCCAGCGGCCGAGCCGTGGCCTGGATCGCGGTGTCGGCCGGTGTCGATGCCGCGACCTCCACGACGACGTGGTCCAGGGCACCGACGGTGATCGTGAGCGTCCCGGCCGTCGCGTCCACGGTCCCGTCGAGGCCGGGGTGGTCGGCGACGATCGTCCCAGTACCCGGCGTGGCCAGCTCCAGGGCCGTCATCTCCCCGGTGGTGTTCGAGAACGCTCCGACCGGCGCCTCCTGTCCATCCGGGACGGTCAGGGACCAGTTGACGGTGGCCGGTCCTCGTCGGTTGCCGTCGCCATCGAAGCCGATGGCGTGCACCGCCAGCCTGTCGTCGGTGCTAAGCGTCCTGGGGCCGCTGGCATCGGCGCCAGCGCTGTCGAACAGCCGGATGTGGTCCAAGGCGCCAGCAGTCACCTTGATGCTCGGGGTCACGTCTCCCTGGACCTCTTGGTCCGCGTGGTCGGCGGCGATCGTGCCCTCGGCGCCGGCGACCCTGGGTCGGAAGGTGCACGTCGTGGCCGGATCGGCCGGGCACGACCCCGAGAGGTTCCCGCTGACGTCCCAGTGGACCTCTTGGAGGCCTAGGGTGTTGTCGGCCGCATCGTACCCGATGGCCTCGATGGTGAGCGTGTTATCCGCGGTCACCTCGAGGGCCCCGGAGCCGCTATGCTCGAGGACCTGGCCGGTGTCGTCGTCGAGCATCCGAAGCCGGATGTGATCGAGCTCGCCGGCCACGGTGTGGAGCATCGGGCTCTCGACGTCGGGGGCGTCCGCCAGCTCGGGATGGTCGGCCTCGATGGTCCCGCTCCGACCAGCGGTGTAGGGGCTCAGGCAGAACCGGCTCTGACCCGGGCAGGCATCGTCTGGCAGACCGCCGGTCGGAGACCAAGCGACCGCCTGCGGTCCGATCCGGTTGCCATCGGCGTCCTTGCCGATGGCGTGGATCTCGAGTGTGTCGTCGGTGGAGATGTTACGCTGGCGGTCGAGGACCCGCTGCTCGCCGTCCTCGAGGTGCAGGCTGGCCAAGGCACCGACCTCGACCCGCAGGCTCTCCTCGGCCGTGAGGTCCTCGAAGGTGGCCGACAGCGTCGCCTCGCCGGGGTGGGTGAGCTCCAGCCGGGTGGTTTCGCCCGTACTGGTGGAGAGGTCCCCGATCGAGTCCCCCAGCAGGCGCCAGGTGGCTGCGACGGTCCCGTTGAGGTTGCCGTCAGCGTCGTAGCCCTCAGCCGTCAGGTCGAGCGCGTCGTCCGTGGTGAAAGGGCCGTCGCCGAGCTCTTGCTCTTCGGTCGCGATCTCGAGGTTGGCGACCGCCCCCGGGCTCACCGCTAGCACGCCGCTGATCCCCTCGTCCGCCGCGGGGTCGTCGGTGGGGCTGGCGACGATCTGCCCGGTACCGGGCGTGGTCAGATCCAGGGCTGTCGTCTCCCCGGTGGCGTTCGAGAACGCTCCGACCGGTGCCTCCTGTCCTTCGGGGACGGTCAGGGACCAGTTGACGGCCCTGGGGCCTAACAGGTTCCCGTCGGCGTCGTAACCGCGGGCCGTCAGATCCAACCCGTCGTCCGTGGTCAGGTCCGGGAGGGCACCCAGGGCCTCGCCCGGCTGGTCGGTCAGCTCGACCTGGATCGCATCGAGCGAACCCGGGGTGACCTCGATGGGGGCGGTGGTGTCGGTGAGACCGGCGGCGGTCGCAACGATGGCGGCGCGGCCGGGCTCGGTCGGTCGGAACGTGGTCGTCGCACCCGACCCGGGCGTGAACGTGCCGTCGGCTGGGTCCGCTGGATCTGACGAGAGGGACCAGTTGGCGATGATCTCCCCACGGGGGTTGCCGTCAGCGTCGAACGCAAGAGCAGTCAGGTTCAGGGATCCGTCGGTGCTCATCTGGAAGCGGCCGTCGCCTCCGACTACCTGGCTCGAGATGAGGATGTGGTCGAGGGCGCCGACGCCGACCGAGACGTTGACCCCGGGCCCGGGGCCCAGCGCCGCGTGGTTGGTCGTGATCGTCGTGTTGCCCACCTCCTTCGGGTCGAGCGTGCAGGTCGCCGTCCTCTGCGGGCAGCTGCCGTCCAAGGGACCATCCAGGGTCCAGGCGACAGGCCGTGGACCGAGCTCGTTCCCGTCGGCATCGGAACCAACAGCTGTGAGCGTGACGGTCTGGTCGGTGGTGACCGCAAGGGCGTGGTCCTCGATCGGGAGGCTCTGCCCCTCGGAGCCCTGGGCTTGGAGGGAGAGCGATGCGAGCTCGCCCGCGGTGACCTCGACCGGCACGCTGGCATCGATCGATGGAACCAGGTCGTCGTGGTCGGCGATGAGCCTGCCCGACGTGTTGGCGGTCACGGGAGCGAACTCGCAGGTCGACGCTTCCGGACAGCCGGCCGCATCCAGACCACCTTCCGTGCGCCAATCGACGCGCGTGATCCCGGTGGCCTGCCCCTCCTCGTCGAGGATGCGGTTGCCGTCGGCGTCGAACCCGATGGCCTGGACGGTCAGGGTCTGATCGGTGGTCTTGGAGACCTGGCCGTCGAGCAGCCCGCCGGAGGTCGCATCCTGGAGCTCGAGGTGATCGATCCTTCCTGGATCGACGTCCAGCTGGCCTGCGGTGTCCCGGAGCTCGAGGTCGGCGGGCGGCTGCGCGGCCGTGGCCTGGACGGCTCCGTTGCCGGGCCGGGTCAGGTCCAGGGTGGTCGAGGTGCCTCTCCCGGGTGAGAAAGTGCCATCGAGGCTCGCGCCGGGGGCGAACGTCCAGTCCACCTCCACGGGGCCGAAGATCTTGTCGTCCGCATCGTAGCCCATGGCCTGGAGCCTGATGGCATCATCGGTCGTCGCATCCAGGTCCTCGATCGGGTCGCCGGTGGCGGGGGCCTGGATCTCGATGCGCTCGGGCAGGCCCGGCGAGATCACCGGCATGGCCAAGGCGTCGCTCAGATCCTGGACGAGGGCATCGGGCGACCCGGTGCTCAGCAGGTCATCCACTGAGGAGCCCAGCCTCTCCCGGAGCTCGGTCGAGAGGGGGGACAGGATCTCCTCGCCGCTGGAGTTGGTCCTGTTGAAGGCGCTGTACTGGAGCGGCTGTGCGGCCGTCGGCAGCCGGGCCTCCTCGAGGTCCTCGGACTCGATCCAGAGCTTCCATCCCTCGCCGGCCACCCGTTCGGCTGGGAGCGTGAACGTGGCGTTCGCCGGCGCGTCGGCGTCCCCTTCCGTGGCCGTCGCCGGGAAGGTCTCGAAGCGTGGGCTGTCACCGGGTCCCGGGTCCGCCTCCATGAGCACCAGCGTGGCTGTACGTTCCTGGATGGATCGGGCTTGGCCATCGATACCGAGCAGGGTGGCGGTGACCTGGATCTCGCTGTTCTCGTCGAACCTGAACTGGAGGCCATCGTCCTTCTCTGCGGGGACGAGGGCCGGCCGGAAGGTGAACACCGCTCGATGATCCACTGTCTCGGTCAGACAGGTGCCGAGCCCGCCGGTGGACGCCAACCCGGGGATCGGCGGGATGTAGCGAACCAGGTTGGACTGACCCGTGTCGTGGACGCGGTAGGGGATCAGCGAGCAGTCGGGCACGCCCCAGGTGTTCAGGCGGGCGTCGACGTCGAGGTCCTCGGTTCCCGCTGCGAGCTCGAGGGGGACGGTGGCGTTCGAGAGATCGTTGCCCCGGAGGACCGTCCGGGTTGCCCCGGGCTCAACCAAGATCCCGGCACCCACACCGCGGGCCTCCCGGGTTCGGGTGTGCTCGACAGCGCCAAGGGGCGTGTCGTCGACCGTTGCGAGGACGTTGCCCTGGATCATCGAGCCTTGACCCGCCACGCGGATGCCGGTACCGATCTCGCTCGCACCGGCAGGTGGCTGACCGCTGTCAGTGGACAGGCTCCAACGAAGCGTGAACCCCCGGAGGGTGATGTCCCGGGCCTCGGCGGTGATGTTCACCAGCGGGGCCTGAAGGCCACGGGCGTCCAGGATGGCAGCCTCGGGCGTCGGGCGGCAAGCATCGGGGCCATCCGCGATGAACGGTGGGGCCGGGTCGAAGGGGCCCTCCCCGGCTTGCCCACTGCAGATCGTCAGCCCATCGAAGGCTCGTTCCTCGTGGTTGGTGGAAATCTGGAGGGTCTCACGTCGCGGTGTGGGCGGCTCGAGGCTGCTTGCGGGGACCACGACGGTCCCGCCGGGCGGCGCATGGTCGATGGCCGCCTGCACGGTCAGCGCAACGCATCGGCCCTCGTGCCAGGACAGGTCATCTGTACCGTCCCCGTCGGCGTCGTACGAGCAGGCCTCCTCGGTGACCGGTAGGCCCGAGGCGGTGGCGGTCGTCGACGCGACACCCTCCCCCAGGACGGTCTCTGTCAGCGTGCTGCCGGTGCCTGGGCTAAGCAAGGTCAGGACCAGGGCAAGGATCGCGATGCGTCTCATGTCGGTGTCAGCTCTCCCAAGCTCTCGTGTGCGTCAGGCCGGCTGAGCCGGCTGCCTCCGCCGTGCGTGACGGAGGTCGACCCGTGCCCCCGGGCATCAACCTTCGTGGCCCTCCGGCGTGACACCGGGGGGAGGGGGTCTACTCGTTGGCCAGCAGGAACGGAAGCACCAGAACCTCGTTGGTGATGCCCTGATCGAGCACCCGGTTCGTGACCGAGCCCCACGTGTAGGTGTCCCAGTCGTTCAGGCGGGCGTCGATGGTGCTGGCTTGGACATCGGCGGTGATCTGGAGGGCGATGTGACGCTCCGGCGTCTCAGCCATCTCGAACAGGTTCCCGCGCAGCACGATGTCCGTGTAAGGGCCACCCTCCATCGGCGACACAGCCGAGCTGATCGTGACGGCCACGCCAGGCTGGTTGCGCAGAGGCGCCGCGTCGAAGACGGTGAAGTGGTTGCCGGTGAGATCGATGCCGTCCGACCCTTGGAGCAGGACACCAGACCCGCCGGGGTTCGGCGGGTACTGGATGACGTTCCGGAGCACGTCCACGCCCTCGCTGTCCTGGATCGCCACGGGTGCCAGGGCGGTGACGAACGTGGTCTCCGTCTCGATGACGAGGAAATCGTTCGTCTCGATGACCGGCGCGTTCTCAGAGCTAGCTCCCTCGACCAACACGCCGTAGGCGGGGTTGGAGCCGAAGGTGTTGCGGGTGATCAGGCGTGTCGTGTCCGTGCCACCGTCACCCCCGGGAACGACCCGGACGGCCGCGCCGGTCCAGTACCGAAGCTCGTTGTCCGCGATCACGTAGTCGTCAGACACCGCCCGGATCCCCTCCAAGCCGGAGACCGTACCATCGTCGGCGTCGAGGCTGACCTCGATGACGTTCCCAGCGACGGTGGCGTCGGTAGCGGCCGACGTCAGGAACACCCCGATACCAGGGACGGCCGACTGGCAGGCGACCTGTTGGGGCGAGCAGGGGCCCGTGCGGAGGCGGATCTCGTCGTCTTTGAGGGTCACTCCCTCAGCGTTGACGATCACGCCGGTCAAGCCGGTGGAGGTCGCCTGGCCAAGGGTCCCGGTCGGCTCGGTGGCCGTGCTGAGGTCCTGGGGGACATCCAGCGTCCACCGGAGCTCCAGGCCTTGGACGGTGACGCCCGGGACAGCGATGTTGAGGACGTAGGGGCCCTCTCCACTGGCGTCGAGGATCGGGGTCGGCGCCTCCTCCGAGCAAACGCTCGACGGCTCGGCGTCGGTGTGCAGCCGGATGTCGGCCGACTTGTCGGGGGTCGCCTGGCCCTTGCAGATGGTCAGGTTCGGTACGTCCACGGTCACGCTGGTCGGGAACGGGGAGTCCGTCCCCTCGACCGCGTGGATCGTGATGACCTCGCCATCCTCCGCCTCCCCGATGGCCGATGCGAGATCGATGAACGACCGGTCCCCCTCCTGCTCGGCGCCGACGATCGGTAGCGCCGGGATCAACAGGACTAGGGCTAGGATAACCGCGACTCGTGTGCCTCTCATGCTCCTTGTTCCTCCGCCCGGCGGCCAAGGCGCTCAGCCCCGCTGGGCTGGCACGATGGTGCAGCCTCAGCTCCGCCCCCGAAGCGATCCCAACCAGCCTTCAGACCCCATATAAGGCTTGGCACCCGATAGGTTGCACCCTGTCGACGGCAGGCCTGCGGCATCCCAGGATGTCGGCGCCGGGGCTCGGTCAGAACGGCACCTATCCAGCGGTGGATCGCCAGGTCAGGCATCGCTGAGGCCCGGCTTAGGGTCCGGGTTGAGGTTGCCCTCAGCGGCTTCCTCAGCGAACAGGGTCGCCCCAGGCATGGCGACATCGTCGATGACGACCGCGTCCTCGCCGGTGTTCCAGTTCCAGAAGCTGATCTGGACGAGGCGGAGGCGTCCGAGCGCATCGCGTTTCTCCTCCTCGGTGGCGCTCCCATCGTTGAACGTGTCGACGGCCTCGGCGCAGTACTGCGTGGTATCACCCGGATCGTTGCGCAGGGCCGCATCCAACGGGTCGGCACTGATACGGCCATCCTCGCCGGGCACGAGGACCTCCGAGCCGAAGGTGAGGATGCAGTCTTGGTACCCAGCCAGGTAGGGGCTCTGGCTGTCCAGCGGTGTCCCTGAGAGGCTCACGCGGACGATGGCCGAGCTCGGGACCTCGCCTGCCTCGAGGGTCAGCTCCAGCGCCTCGAAGTTCGCGGTGTAGACGCCGGGTTGGCCGACGTAGGACTGCCAGAGGTTGTGGTTCAGCAGGTCAGGATCGGGGATGAACCTGGCCTCACGATCGAAGGGATCGTCGTCGAAGTTGTAGCCGAACTCGGTGGATGGGATCCGGAAGCTGACGCTCCACATCGCTGGTTGATCGATACGCTCCTTCGGCGTCAGCCAGACGATGTCGGTCCCTTCCGCTTGGCTGAACTCGCAGTGCCCGTAGCCCGCCTGGAAGGCGGCTTCGTCGACGGGGTCCTCGGCGATCCGCGCTGCAGCAGCCCCTGGATCGCTCCGGCCAGGGTCCGGGCTGAGCGCCGGCCCTCCGGTGAGCTGCCCGGGCACGGTCTCACTCCCGTAGAAGACCTGGTGACCGATCCCGATGCACGCATCGGCAGGGGTGCCCGCCAGGGCTCCTTCGGCCTCGGGTGGGACGAAGGGGGACTCGAAGCTTCCGTTCTCGACAGGCCCGTCGAGCGGTTCGACGATGCTTGCTGCGCTGGGCAGGATGATGAGCAGGCTTGCGATAGCGATGGCAGAGATCAGGCGCATAGGGTTCCTCCCGAAGGTTGGATGCGCTCGCGACGGAGCGTGGACCAGACCCTTTCGGGCCCAGCCGGCCTGGGGGCCCGCTGGTCACCCGGGGTCTGGTGATCACTCGGTCTCGGGCGTGTTCGGGTGGAGGTTGCCCGTGGCCAGCTCGTCGGCCACCGTGGTGTACCCGGCGATCTCGACGTCGTCCAGGACGAGGTCCTGGGGCGCGTGGTTGAACCGCCAGAAGCTCATCTGAACGATCCGGAGGCGGCCGAGGAGTGCACGTTTCTCCTCTTCCTCCTGGGTGGTGGACGGCGATGCCCCGAGGTCCTCCTTGATCTCCAGGCATGGCGGGTAACTGCGGCAGGAGACGCTGTCGACGTCGTGGACGGGGCTCAGCGTCACGGTACCGTCCCCCTCCCGAGCCTTCTCCTCGATGGTGGCCGCGTCGAAGGTCAAGCTCCCGTCAGCGAAGATCCCGATCCAGGGGTTCTGCTCCTGGCTAGGCGTGACCGAGAACGTGATCTGGATGAACGCCTTGGTTCCGAAGGGGGCCTCAAGATCCTTGATCTGGCCCCAGTTCTCCACCTCGAACGTGAAGACGTCGTAGTTCATCGTGTACGCCTGGTGCTTCTTGGCCCCGCTCTGCCAGATGTTGTGGCTGGAGGCGCCCGGGGTGGCCGTGATCCGCACCTCCCGATCGAAGGGGTCGTTGTCGAACCCGTACCCGAACTCGACAGCGGTCTGCCGCTCGGGCCGATCGTCGATGGACCAGTCGGATGGTTCGCGCGCCTCCTCAGCTGGTTGGACCCATGCGAGGTCGATGCCCTCCTCGCGGGGGTTCCAGACGCAGTGGCCGAGGCCAGACTGGAGCAGCGCCTCATCCCTGGCCTCGTTGACCGGTTGGTCGTCATCGACGAAACGCTTGGCGAGCAGGTTGACCCCATCGGGGTTCGGCTCTGTCTCAGCGTCCTCCTCCGAGTCGAGGGGGTGGTCCCCGAGCAGGACCTGTTGCGTGCTTCCGTCGCCCCACATGATCTGGTGCCCAACGCCGACGCAGGTGTCAGCCGGGCTGCCCTCGAGGGCGTCGTAGACCTGGCTGGGGACGAAGGGGTTCTCGAACGCGCCGTTCGTGATCGGGCCCTCAGGGGCCACGGACTCTGCGACCACCAGCGGCACCATGGCGGTGGCCATGGCGATGGCGGTCATGATGGTGAAGCTCTTTCTCATGTCAGGTTGCCTCCCGATCTGATCTTTCCGTTCGGTTAGTATCAGCTCGGCGCCGCGTTGCCCGAGGCGACCTCCTCCGCGAAGAGGGTGGCG
>CAYXGD010000016.1:0-18850 GCA_964464425.1 uncultured Thermoplasmatales archaeon | reverse complement strand
GGCCGAGCCGTCGAGCAGCTCCAGCGGGCCAAGGCCGACCAGGAGCGTGGGTTCCATGCGGCCGCGATCATCGAGGCGGCCGAGGCCCAGGTCATCGCGGCCCTCTCGGTCGAGGTGCAGGGGGGGATCACCCAGGAGAAGGTCGACACCTCCCGGCAGGAGGCCGCCCGCTCGATCCAGGACGCCAGGGAGCGCGGCGTCGAGCCGGTGCTGGCTGTGGCCATGTTCGAGTTCGCCGGCGCCCAGGAGCAGGCACCCATCGCCTTGGAGTTCTACCGGACGGCCCGTGTGTACGCCGGGTTCACCAGCGTGCTGACCGGGACCGCCGAGCCCACCCCGTCCCGGTTCATCGGGCACTTGGATCTCGAACCCTCGCGCAACGCGCAGGTCACCTCGGATGCCGCCCAGCGCTGGGCGGTGGGTTGGGCGATGATCGGTATGTTCGCCACGCTGGCCGTGGTCACCCTCGCCTTGGCCGTGGTGGGGAAGGACTGAGCAGGCTCGAGATGGCTGGCCGGTCAGGCGCCTCGGGTGGTCACCGGCGGCTCGACCCCTAGGTCCTCGAGGACCTGGCAAGCCGGGTCGTGGACCTCGAGGCCTTCCTCGGCGACCACGATCAGGGCGGCGGCTTCCATGGTCACCTTGCCGCCGAGCTTGTCCTGCTTGTTGTTGACGGCGGCCACGGCAACCTTGCGGTCGCCCCCGCCGTGCTCGGCAAGGAGATCCAGCAGATCCTCGAGGAGCGGGCGGTCCCCCGAGCCGATCGTCTGACCAGCCGCGGCCGCGGCGGTCGCGGTTCCGGGGTGCTCCTCGGGGTCCTCGGCGCTGGGGTCGGGCGCTGGGCTGGCCTCGTCGGCGGGCGCGTCCGCGGAGGCGTTGGCCGGTGTAGCATCGGGCATCTCGTCCTCCTCGAACAAGGATCCCGGCGGTTTGAAGCCGAAGGGCAGGTCGACCTCGGCGGGGTCGAAGGTGATCTCGAACCCGTCCTCGCGGTGTTCCAGCAGCCCGGCCTGGACGGCCCGGGCCAGCAGGTGTGGGGCCTGGGAGGGCTTGGCCCAGTTCAGGGTCAGGCTGATCATCTTGGTCAGGTCGCCCTCGGGCACGGTCTCCTCCCGGAACCGCCGGTACAGTAGGGCGACGGCCTGCTCGAGCTCCTCGCGGCTCATCGGACCCCCCCTGGGAGGCCCGAGCCGGACAAGGTCTCCTCGTCCTCCTCGTCCGGGGCCCCGGGGGGCCCAGGCCACTCTGCACCGGTGAGGTTCTGGCCACGGATCAGCGCGGTGCTGACCAGGGCGCCGTGGTAGCCCAGGTCCTGGAGGAGGTCCATGTCGCGGCCGCCTTGGACGCCGCCGGCGAAGTAGGCCCCGGGGCCGTGGTGGCGGGCGTGCCAGGCGACCCCCCGGTCGACGCCCTGGGCGCGTCCGGCGCGGGCGTGGTCGATGACGACCAGCGGGAGCCGCAAGCGCTCGGCCAGGTCGACCAGGTCGGGCGGCGTGGCCGGCCACCGGGGGTTCTGGACGAGCTCCTGGTCCCTGAACTCCATGCCCAAAGCCACGTTCTCGGTCAGCCGGACGGCCTCCTCGATCATGGCCTCGTCCCGGGCCGTGTGGTACCGGATGGTGGCCTGCTCGGCCCCCGCGACCATCAGATCCATGATGTCGGTGTGGTGGCGGGGACCCGTGTCGGCCCATAGCGGCGAGCCCTTGGCCAAGCCCTGCAGGAGCTTGTGGTCCGGCTTGCCGCGCCGGAGACCATCCAGGTCGACCAGGTAGATCGCGCCGTGCTCCCGCTTGAAGCGGCGGGCCAGCTCACGCAGGTCCTCGTCGATCCGGTCGCCGTCAGGGTCGACGAGGTGGCCGCCCTGGGCGTGCAGCACCGGCAACAGCTCGAGCTCGCGGGGCACGGCCCGGGCACGTGGTGGGGGTGGTTTGAAGCTTCCCGTGGCGGGGCTCACCCCAGCACGTGCAGGAGGCTGAACAGGCCCGGGTAGAGCCCCAGCAGGATCGTGAACACGTAGGCCCCCCACCGGGTCACCATGCTGTGCCCATCCTCGGGCCCGCGGACATCGAAGAGGTAGACCACCGCCACGCCCAAGCCCCACTTGGCCAGCGGGTACCCCAGGCCCACCGTGGCCAGCAGGAACGCCGAGAGCGGTGTCTGCTCGGTGAACCCCCTGGGGGCCAAGCCCAGGGGGTCCCGGACCGCCAGGTAGGCCACCAGGCCATCGAAGAGGTGGACACCGGCCACGATCAGCCCGGGAGCGCGGGTCAGCGCCGACCACGCCCCGTCCAGGCGGGCAGCGGCCAAGGCTTGGGCTCCCAGGGCGAGCACGGTGGCTGCCAGGGCGATGGCCCCGATCGCCAGCCCGCCAGGCGGGCGGCCCTGGGCGATCACCAGGACGAGCAGGACGGCGACGATCCCGGTCCCGACCATGGCGACCTGCCACGGCCCGGGTCCCCAGCGACCCGGCCCACCGCGCAGCCCGCCCCAGCCGATCGCGGCCAGGGCCAGGGCGACCAGGGTGGCCTCGGCGACCAGGCCGTAGCTGATCCAGGCCGGCCAGGGGTCCAGCCCTGAGGCGCCAAGCAGGGTCGTGGCGAGCAGCGGGATGGCCAGTGGCGGTGTGCAGGCCGCGATCCAGGCGTCGTTGGCCCGGGTCCGGGTGCGCCTGTGGATCGTGTCGGCCAACCCCGCCAGCCCGGCGGCCAGCGCCAGGTGGAGCCAGACCGGTCCCAGCGGTAGCCTGACAACGCTCTCGAGGGCGACGATGGCGGCCAGGAGCCCGGTCCCGCCAGCGGCCAAGCTCAAGCGCGTGGCCATCGGTAGGGGCCGAGGTCGTCGTCGGGAGGGCACAGCAGCGCCCGCGGGTCAGGTGAGGCTGTCGACGATCTTCTCGACCCGGGCCTTGGCGTCGTCGCCGATCTCCTTGGCACGGTCCGGGTCGCGGGCCTCCGCGTAGACACGGACGAGGGGTTCGGTCCCCGACGGTCGGACCAGGACCCAACCGTCGGCGTAGAAGGCCTTGACGCCGTCGGTGGTGTCGACCCGGTCGGCGTCGACGGTCTCGGCGAACCGGTCCAGGGCGGCCTGCTTCTGGTCCTCGGGGCAGGTCACCTTCTGCTTGACCAGGGTGTAGCTGGGCACGTCGTCGAGCAGGTCGGCCAGCGACCGGCCGGTGGTGGCGACCAGCTTGGTCAGCCAGGCCGCGGTCATCGTACCGTCCCGGCAGTGCTGGTGCTCCGGGAAGATCAGGCCACCGTTCTCCTCGCCGCCGAAGACGGCATCGCTGGCCATCATCTCCCGGGCCACGATCGGGCTGCCCACAGCGGTGTACTTGACCTTGCCGCCCTTCTGCTCGACCAGGTCCTCGATGCACTGGCTCGAGGCCACGGGTGTGACGACCAACCCACCGCCGGTTTGCTCGACCTTGGCCGCCGCGACCAAGGCCAGGGTGCGCTCGCCGGGCACGTAGGTCCCGTCACCGGTGACGAACACGCACCGATCGGCATCACCGTCGAGGATGACGCCGACGTCGGCACCCACGGCAGCCACGGTCTCGAGCGTGCTCGCCACGTTCTTGGGCGTCGGCTCGCTGGGGTGACCAGGGAAGGTCCCATCGGGCTGCGCGTTCAGGGTGATGACGTGGCAGCCCATCCGCCGGAGGACCTCGGGGGCGACCTGGTACCCGGCGCCGTTGGCGCAGTCGATCACGACGGTCGGTGCCTGGTCGCTGACGGTATCCTCCCCGACGTGGTCGAGGATCGCCTCGATGTAGCGGGCGTTGACCGAGGGGTCCTGGCCGACAGCCGGGATCTCGTCCCACGGAGCCTCGTCGAACGTCTGGTCGAAGTAGAGGTCCTCGATGGTCTCGACGGTGGCCTCACCGAGCTCGGTGCCGTCGGGTTCGACGACCTTGATCCCGTTGAACTCGGGTGGGTTGTGGCTGGCCGTGACGACCGCCCCGCAACCGTAGGCGCCGGTCTTGACGGCGTACTGGAAGCTGGGCGTCGGCCCGATCCCGCCGAGCACGGCCTCGGTACCTGTCGAGAGCACGCCGGCCACGAAGGCCTGCTGGAGCATGGGCCCGCTGGTCCGCGTGTCCCGTCCGACGAGCACAGGGCCCTGGCTCCAGGTGCCCACCGCCCGACCGAGGCGCATGGCCAGGTCGGGGGTCATCGTCTCGCCGACGATCCCGCGTACGCCGTTGGTGCCGAAGAGTCGTCCCATGGCTACTCAGGTCCCCCGATGCGCTCCTCCTTCTTCTCGGTGCCGGGTGGCAGGGTCTCCCCGTCCCCGATCACGCATCCCTCCAGGTGAGCCTCGGCGCCGATGTCGGCCCCGGCCCCGACGACCGTGTCCTCCAGGTGGGCGCCGGTCCCGACCCGGGCGCCTTCCAGGAGGACCGAGCGGGTGAGCTCGGCGCCCTCCTCGACGACGGCACCGTCGCCCAGGCAGGCCCACCCGGTCCACGTGCCGTCCATCCGGGCATCGTCCCCGAGCTCGATCCGTCCATCGAGGAGGATCTCGTGGGCCTTCAGGTAGACCTCGGGCCGGCCGCAGTCCACCCAGTGGCCCTTGAAGGGCTGACCGAGGAGGTTGTGACCCTCGTCGAGGAGCTGGGGGAAGACCTCGCGTTCCAGGCTGACCTTACGGCCGGTCGGGATGTGATCGAGGATCTCCTGGGAGAAGCAGTAGGTCCCGGCGTTGATCAACCGGGTCGGGGCTTCCCCCGGTGAGGGTTTCTCCACGAACCGCGTGATGCGGTCGCCGTCCAGATCGACCACGCCGAAGGGGCTCGGGTCGTCGACCTGCCAGAGCGAGAGCACGCCCATGGCCTCGGCCTCCCGGCGCTGGTCGATCATGTGCTGCAGGGGAGCGGTGGAGAGCACGTCCCCGTTGAAGCACAGGAAGTCCCCGGTCAAGTGGTCGGCCAGGTTGGCGATCGCACCGCCGGTGCCGAGGGGTTCGGGCTCGTCGATGACCTGCAGGTCGACCCGGTGGTCGTGGGTCGCGGCCCAGGTCTCGATCTGCTCGATCATGTACCCGCTGGCGACCAGCGCCCGGTCGACCTCCGCCGGCAACCGGTCGAGGATGTGCTCGACCATCGGCCGGTTGGCCACCGGGAGCAAGGGTTTGGGTCGCGTGTAGGTCAAGGGCCGCAGACGGGTGCCCTTCCCGCCGGAGAGGATGACCGCTTCCATGGTAGCGGTCTGCGCAGACGCACCTCTATCCTTAGGCCTTGTGAGCCGCGGCGGTCGCGATGCCGCGGCTGGGTCAGTCGCGTCGAGCCATCGCGGCCGCGGCGACGATCATGGCCACGGTCGCACCGGCGAGGCCGAGCCCTGGCACGCCGTCGGGGTCCTCGGTGCTCTGGGAGGCCAGGGACTCGTTGCCGCCGGCCTGGATCCGGACCTCCTTGATGCCGTAGCCCGGGTTCCAGATGCCGGACTCGGTGCTCTTGGCGAAGAGCTGGAGCTTCCCGTAATCGTAGCCCGTGGTCTTCTCCGGTGGGCCGACGATCTCGATGGTCAGGTTGATCGCGTGACGGGACTCGTAGTGGATCTTGGGTTGGGTCGTCTCGCCCTCGACCGTGAAGCAGGTGGGGCAGCCCGGCTGAAGCTCGATCTGGCCCGGGTCGACTGTCATCTTGGCCCAGGAGGGCAGGCGCGGGTAGGCGAACTGGATGACGATCGGTTCCTGGGGGTCCGGGGGTACGTAGCCTTCGTCGTCGGCGTCAGCCCAGAGGGTCACGGTCCCCTGGAAGGTGACCGAGTCGCCCTGATCGAGGTCCAGGGCCTCGCGTTCGAGGTCCTTGAAGTCGAAGATGATGCGGGGGTTGATCTCGCCGCAGGGAGGCGCGCAGTCGGCCGATCCCGTGGACGTGGCCGTACCCTGGACGGCGCTGGCTCCCGGGATGGCAGCCGCTGGTGCAAGCAGCATCAACGCGATCGCGACGAGTGCCCGTTTCATCCCGCTTCCTCGATGCTAGACCGTCGTACTAAAGGTTTCTGGCGTCGGCATCATCCAGCGGACCGGCGCAGGGCCGGATCACGCGCCGCCGAGGACCTCTTGGGCCGTCTCGACGTCGTCGCACAGGAGGATGGCCTCGCCCCGGTCGGCACCACCCGTCGAGCCGAAGACCAGCTCGACGTTCACCTCGGCTCGCCCGAGCTCCCGGAGCACGTCGGAGAGGGACCCGACCCGGTTCTCCATGCCCACGCTGACGCCGCGGATGACCTGGACAGGATGCCCGGCCCCCTGGAGGACCTCGTAGCCCTTCTCGGGGTCGTCGACGAGCAAGCGGGCCACGCCGACCTCGGTCTGGGTGTCGGCCACGAACGCCTCGATGTTCAGGTCGGCGGCAGCCAGCTCGGCGGTCACCCGGGCCAGGGCCCCGGGCTCGTTCATCAGGACCACGGATAGGATCAGGGCCATGGGGTTCAGCGCCGCGACCTGGCTTGGGCGGTAAAAGGCTTCTCCGGCCAGGGTGCCCGGAGTCCGGCAAGGGAAGCCAAAGCGTATATCCCGCGGCCTCGTCCACCGGCTCGCCGGCCATGGCTGTGCTCGTCTACGTCCTGTTCGCCCTGGGCGTGCCGCTGCTCTGGAAGTCGGCCGATCTCCTGGTCGACGGCGGCGTGGCGGCTGCCCGCAAGCTCGGGGTCTCCTCGCTGCTCGTGGGCCTCACCATCGTCAGCTTCGGGACCAGCGCCCCGGAGCTCGGCGTCAACCTGCTGGCCGGATGGCAAGGTGAGACCGAGCTGGCCATCGGCAACATCTTCGGGAGCAACGTGGCCAACACCCTGCTCATCCTGGGGGCAGCCGCGGTGCTCCGGCCGGTGAGCATCTACGTGACCACGGTCCGGCGCGAGCTCCCGTTCTCGATCCTCGTGGCCGGGCTGGTCGCCCTGATCGCCAACGACGTCGTCCGAGGCGGCAGCGCCGATACGCTCACCCTGGTCGACGGCCTGATCCTGCTCGCCCTGTTCGCCCTCTACCTCGGGTACATGGTGGGTCGAGCGACCGGCAAGCGCCGGATCATCGAGGGGGGCGAGCAACGATCCTGGTGGTTCTCCATCCTGGCCGTGGTCGGCGGCCTGGTCGGGCTCTTCCTGGCCAGCCGATGGATCGTCGACGGGGCCGTGGCCCTGGCCGCCGCGCTCGGGGTCAGCCAAGGGTTCGTCGGGTTCTCGATCGTCGCCATCGGCACCTCCCTGCCCGAGCTGGCCACGACCGTGGCGGCCGCCTTCCGGGGAGAGAGCGACATCGCCGTGGGCAACATCGTCGGCTCGAACATCTTCAACCTGCTCCTCGTCCTGGGCGCCACCGCGACCCTGGTCGACATCCCGTACGACCCTCGCGCCAACACCGATCTCGGGGTCATCATCGGGTCCGGCCTGGCGATCATGGCGTTCACCTGGCGGGGCTCGGACCTCGACCGGCGCGAAGGCGCGGTCCTCCTCCTGGGGTACGTGGCCTACCTCGCCTTCCTGGTCTGGCGAGGATGACGAGGTCGCCTGGCGCGGCCCACAAGGACGCTTAGACGGGCGTACGAAAAGGCCCTTGACCCCCCGACCGGGCTTGCACCCACCTGGAGCTGCCCCCCAGAGGGTAGCCCGGAGGCCTCGGATGCGAGCCGACATCCTCGCGATCACGCTCTGCCTGCTCCTGGCCGGCTGCACCGGCCCGGCCATCGACGATCCCAACACCTCCAGCCACACCCCCGCCGGATCGGGGGACGGGGCGAGCGACGCTGCCGCTCGGCCAGCCCTGGCCGGCTGGGATCAAGCCCGCCAAGCCGCCGAGGCGGCCGATCCGGGCCTCCGGTTGGCTTGGATCTCCGGCACCGAGGCCAGCGACGAGGGCGGCCCCCCGTTGCCCACCGGCCAGGCCCGGACCTGGACCTACGCCTTCGTCGAACCCGACGATGGCCGGGTGTTCCTCGTGGACCTAGGCCCCGGCGGGACCGACACCCGCTGGAAGGAGGCCACGCCCCGGTTCGACGCCCAGGCCCCCGGCCTCCCCACCGAGACCCTCCTGGACACGCCCCGCGTGGCCCAGGCCCTGGGTGAGGCGGTCCGAACCTCCGGAGCCAGCTGGGACCAGGCGAGCTACTGGCTCTCGCCCGGGGAGGACGGACCCGTTTGGCACGCCGTCGCGCGCCTCTCAAGCGCCACGACCGGCCACGTCCGCATCGACGCCACCGACGGGCAGACCCTGGAACCGAACCCGGGCCTCGGGTCCGACGCCGCGTGGGCCAAGGCCGAGCGCCACGCCCGGACGTGGCACGAGGACGCCCAGCCGATCGCGGCCTACGCCGCCGAGGTCGAGACCGGTGGGACCCAGGCGGCCGAGCTCGGGGCCCTGACCCTCCACGGGCTCGTCGTCCCGCCCGACCCCGTCCCGCGCGACGGACGGGCACCGGCCTGGTGGTTCCTGTTCGAAGCCCCCGACACGACCGAGCTCCTGCCGGTCCAGGTGGCAGCCGATGGCCCGGCCACCGCTGGAGCCCCGATCCCCACGGACAGCCCCTCGGACCGTTGGATCGAGGAGACGAGCGTCACAGCCGCCCAGGCCGTCGAGACCGTGGCCGGTGAGGCCGGCCTGCCACCCAACGTCCAGCTCGTCTACCACCTGGTCCCCACCGGCCAAGGGCCGCTATGGCGGATCGGGCAGGACCGAGGCGACGCCACCGACTGGTGGCTCGTCGACGCCCAGGACGGCACGCTGATCGGCGCCGGCAAGGGCACCGCCACGGGCCAAGGCCACCCCGGGCGCCAGGCCACCGCCGACCTGGAGGGCACCTACACGCTGGTGTGGGTCCACGGCCACGAGGTCCACGACCCCCCGGAGGAGGATCGCTCCTGCTCGACGAGCCTGGACCACGATGTCCACCTCGACGAGCGGGTCCTCCAGTACAACAACGACACCTACCCGTTCGACCCGGCTGGGCTCACCAGCGTCATCGCGTTCAGCTACTGGCAACGCCCCGCCGGCTGCCCCCTGGCCTACCAGATGTCCCCCGGTGCCAGCCAGGCCACCGCGACCCTGGGGCGCCACGGCGACCTGACCGTCGACCTGGCCGGCAACGGCACCGCCCACGTGCCCGGCCAAGGTTGGTTGGATCCGGGTGAGAACCTGACCATCACGTACACCGATCCGACCGAGGCCGGGGGTTGGATCAACGGGACGATCACCGTCGACCACCTCGGCCACTGGCCGCGCTCGGGCCTCTGGCCCCTGCCAGCCGGCTGAGCCTGGCGGTCAGTCCGCGAACCCTTCCAGGGTCCGCTGCGTCGCCTGGATCCTGGGCAGCTTGGGCAAGAGCTCCTCCAGGTCGAGCTCCTTGTACTCGAGGTCCTTGTCCTTGAGGTACCGATGGGCCTTGTCGCTGATCCCCGGAGCGGCCAGGATGCCGCGCACCTTGCCGTGGACCTCGCGCTCCCGCTCGGTGTACCGGACGAGCTGCTGGGCCTCCTTGATCCCGGCCGTGCGCCGCTTGACCTCGACGACGACCCGCGTCCCGTTCGCGTCGGTCCCGTAGAGATCCATCGGGCCGCGCCGCCGATCGAGCTCCATGTCGTAGGGTTCGAAGCCCTCCTCGATCAGGTGGGGCCGCATGCCCAGGAGCTGCTGGATGTCGGCCTCGGTGCCGAAGAGGTCCAGGTCCTCGTCGTCCCGCAGCTCGTAGGCAGCCACGAGGTGCACCTCGTCGAAGACGAGCGTCACGATCTCCCGTGGGCTGGTCCGCTCCACGGTCATGACCACCACCGGCACCTGGTCCCAGGTCTTCTCGGCCACGGCCACGTTGGTCCCCGATGGCTGCCAGTTCACCGGCTTGATGCCCTGGCCCGTGTGGACGAGCAGGGTCCCGTCGGGCTTGAGG
Source organism: uncultured Thermoplasmatales archaeon (assembly GCA_964464425.1). GTDB lineage: Archaea > Thermoplasmatota > SW-10-69-26 > SW-10-69-26 > SW-10-69-26 > CAYXGD01. The sequence goes on along the minus strand of CAYXGD010000016.1, from coordinate 8,967 downwards.
ATGACCAGCCGCTCGCCGCTGGCCAGCGTCGAGCTCGCCCGGCCCTGGTAGTCGATGGTGCACGAGCCCACGACCTGGACCATGCGGTGGGTCAGGTGCTCGCGCAGGAAGGGGACAGCGGCCTCGGGGGCCGGTGCGGTCAGGATCCGTGGACCACGGGAGGTCACGGTCCCGGGAGGTCGCCGACCTACTTAGACGCTGGAGGGTACGGTTCAGGTGGAAGCCCCGTCACGGGAACAGGCCGGAGAAGTTCTGCTGGCTCGGCGGCGGGGCCTGAGGGAGTTCGCCGACGATGCCGTGGGACCCGCGGCGGGTACCCGCGATCCCCGGGCCCGGCATGCCTCTGCGCGTCCTCACGGGCCGGCTGGCGCCCCGGGCATCGCTCTCCGGTGCGGACATCCCGCCGGGCCAGCGCAGGCATGCGCCTGGACCCCACCTCCTTGGGCACCGGTTCGGGCTGGCAGCTCAGACCCCGGCGACGAGATCGATCAGGCCCCCCACCTCGGCCACGAACACGAGGAACCCCCCGTAAGTCGCCAGCAGGATCACCGATTCCCGCCGCGACAGGCTGAGGTCGGTCCGCAGGAACGCGAACAGCAGGATCGTGGCCAGGGTCAAGACACCCATCATCGGGACCGCGGCCTCGAAGTCCACAACGGCCGCCCCGGCCACGAGGACCCCGGCAGGGATGGCCACCAGCAGGTCGAAGATGTTGGAGCCGAGCACGTTGGCCAAGCTGATCACACCCTCGCCGGCCCGCGCGGCCTGGAGGCTGACGACCATGTCCGGCAGGCTGGTGGCCGCCGCGATGATCGTGAGCCCCCAGATGAAGCTGGGCGTGCCCAGGATCTCGCCCATGTCGATGGCGGCCCGCACCAGGCCCTCGACCGACACGACGATCAGGGCCAGGCTGGCTGCCAGGATCCCCCACTCCTTCCACGGGTTCAGCTCCTCGGTCGGCGCTTCGGCCTCGTGCTCGACGACATCGATCGACTGGATGAACACGTACAGGCCATAGACCGCGACGGGGATCAGGGCCAGCGGCCGGGTGACCGTCCCGGCGAGGCTCTCCCCCGGGATCGGTGCGTAGATCACGGCCAGGGCGAAGACCAGCAGGAGCACCGCGACCGAGAGCATGTAGAACAGGCTCTCCTTGAACACGATGTCCCGGTTCGAGGCCATCTGCTCGCTGGAGAGACCGGAGATCGCTGGGATCACCAGGATGTTGAAGATCGCCGAGCCGACGATGGCGCCCACTCCCAGGTCGAACTCGCCGTGCAGCAGCGTGGCCAGGACGGTGCTCGACAGCTCCGGGAAGCTGGAACCGATGGCCGCGACGATCGCGCCCTGGACCACCGGCGGCAGCCCGTAGAGCAAGGCCAAGCGCTGGCTGGATCGTTCGAGCATGGAGCTGCCAGCCCACACGACCGCGGTGGACACGACAGCCAAGCCCAGGGCGCTGGCGAGCGACGGCACACCCCAGCCCACGGCGACAGGCAGGTTAAACTGTCCGACGCGCCCGGGTCAACCGTCGTCAAGGGTGGTGACGTAGATCAGGGCGGCCAGGACGTGGCTGCAGAGCGCGCCCTTGGGGAGGCCCTTGAGCGTGGCGAAGGGGCACGTGCAGGAGAACGTGTGGTCGCGCTGGAGCCGGATGCCGTAGGTGTCGGTGCTGCCCTCCACCTCCAGGTAGATGGCCTTGGCCGTCTCGTCCTGGATCGCCACCCGGTCGTCGTCGACGATCTCGCGGGCCTTGCGGTAGATCGCCGTGTCCACCTAGCCCCGTCCCTCCCTTGCCCGCATCGTCCTACCACCCGCCGCCCCCGCCGCCGAACCCGGCCTGACGCCGGGACCGCATGTGGCCGCTCTGGCCAGGGAACTTGAACCCCTGCTCCCGCAGCCGGTAGCCCATGAACAGGCCCACGGCCAGGCCGGCCAGGTGGGCCATGTGGGCGATGTTCCCCGTCGAGAAGAACAGGCCCAGGGTGTCCAGGGCCGCGTACCCGATCGTCAGCGCCCAGAGCGGAGCTGGGACGATGAAGAAGATGAGCACGGTGAGCCGGGGACCCAGGATCGTGAGCACGCCCATGATACCCATGAGCGCCCCGCTGATCCCGATCACGCCGCCGGTCTCACCGAGGGCGGTGGTCAGGCCGACCTGGGCGAGGCCAGCGATGGCCCCGGCCCCGAGCACCAGGGCCAGGAACCGGCGGCTGCCGATCCGCTTCTCGAGCAAGGGCCCGAAGAAGAACAGGACGATCCCGTTGAACAGCAGGTGGTTGAAGCTACCGTGGGCGAAGATGCTGGTGATGACCGTCCACGGCTTGGAGAGGAACGCTGCATCCAGGACGAAGAGCGCCGAGAAGACCCCGGGCCCGTAGGTCTGCTGGATGATCAGCTCGAGGATGAACACGACCACGATGGCCCCGAGCAGGTAGAGGGCCACGTTGCCCTCGAGGCTACCAAGGTCCCGATCCCAGCCCGACCCGCGGACCCTCTGGCCACGGCCTGGCTTGTTCTGGATCTCGATGCCGGGATCCCCGGTCAGCTCGCGTTGGCGCCGGGCGGCGTCGGCCTGGTGCTTCTCGGGGCACATGTGCGCCTCGGGCAACCGGTGATCGTCGCAGTGCGGGTTCCCGCAGTAGCTGCACCGGTAAGGCATCTCGATGTCCTTGCCGCAGGCGTGGCACCGGGGCACGGCACGCCGTAGGAGGGACCGGTCTTTATCGCTTTGGTATCCGGCGTCGAACGGTCCCAGGCAGCGACCCGGCGACGCCGACCGTCACCCGCGGGCCGCCTCGGGCTTGGCGTCCTCGAACCCCATGGGCATCTCGCCCGTCTGAGCGTAGCGGTAGAGCGCCCCGACCAGGATCCCGTCGACGGCGCTCTTGCTGGCAGCCAGGACGATCCAGTAGGCGACGGTGAGCGCCAGGGCGGCCAGGAACACGGCCGGGGTGCCGACCGCGAAGCCGATGGCCAGCGGGATCAGGCCCAGCAAGCCGAGCAGGAAGAAGATGGCCCCGGTGGTGACGACACCGGTGGCGGCCTCGCCCCAGGTACCCTTGACCGTCTTGGCGCTCTCCTTGACGGCGTCGATCGGGCCGATATCCCTGTAGACGAGGATCGGGACGGCGAAGTACGTCGCGATCGCCCACCCGAGCTCGGCCAAGCCCAGGACGAAGTTCCCCAAAGCGCCGGCGCGTTCCCGCAGGACCCGGAGCAGGATACCGACCGTGGCGGTCACCACAGCCCACTGGAGCAGCTTGCCCTTCTTCTCCCATGCCTTGGACAGCCCATCCTTGAGGGTCGGGTCGCCGCCACTCAGGCGGATGGTGGCCATCTCGATGGTGGCGGCAAGGAAGAACGTTCCCACGAAGGCCACGGAGACGTAGATCAGGAAGAGGAACACCCACCCGAGGATCCCGGGTTGGCCGCCGGTCACCGTGGCGGCACCCAGGGTCGCCCAGCCGACCCCGAACCAGAAGGCCAGGAACCCGATCAGGGTGATGAAGCTGAGGACCGGCAGGAAGAGGATCTCCTTGTCCTCCTTGAGCACGCCGAAGCTGGCCTTGGTCAGGGACCAGCCGCGAGAGATACGGCCGAACAGGCCCATGGGACCGCATGGGTCAGAGGATGGCTTGAACCCATCGCTCCAGGCTCGGGCCTCTGCGACCTGGAGCCAGGGACAGTGCTAAGTGCTCCACGCCGCTGAGAGGCGTGTGGACGACGACCGCCTGGGCCCGGGGTTCTTCGCCCGGCCCACGCCCCAGGTCGCCCGCGAGCTCCTCGGTCACCGGATCGTGTGCCCTCCCGAGGCCTGGGCCGGCGACGAGCCAGTGCCCGAGGTGACCCGGGTCGCGCGGATCGTCGAGACCGAGGCTTACCTGGGCCCCGAGGATCCCGGCAGCCATGCGACCCGCGGCCGGCACACCCAGGCCGGCAGGCTCTGGGACCGCCCCGGCCTGGCCTACGTGTACATCTGCTACGGCATCCACGACATGCTCAACGTGGTCGCCCACGCGCCCGACGGGATCGGCGCCGTGCTGATCCGCGCCGCCGAGCCCGTGGCCGGCCTCGACGAGCAGCCGGAGGATGCCTTGGCCGGGCCCGGCAAGCTGGCCCGGACCCTGGGGGTCACGCGCGCCGACCACGATGGCACCGACCTGACCGAGCCGGGGCTCCACCTGGCCCGCGGGGCCCCGGTCGAGCCGGAGGCCATCGCGGTCACCGGCCGGATCGGGTTGTCCCAGGGCGGGGACCGGCTGCTCCGGTTCGTCGATGCCACCAGCCCGGCGCTCTCCCGACCGGTGGCCAGCAGCCCGTGACCCCGGCCACGCGCCTCCCGCACCCGGTCGGCCATTCACAACGGATAAGAGGGCCGCCGGGCTTCCCCGGAGCGCTGCCATGCCTCCCTCTCGGGCCGGGTCCACCTCCATCCTGCAAGCCGTCGAGATGCGCGGCGAGACCGACACGCGTCCCTCCTACCCCCTCTACTTCGTGCTCCCGTTCGTGCTGTTCCTCCTCGGGGCCATCCTTGCCGTGGCCGTCGTGGTCGCCACCGCCGGCCTCCCGGCCTCCGATGCCGAGGTCGTCATCGAACGTTGGGCCGAGCAGAACATCGGCCCCATCCTGGGCGGTATCGGGCTCCTCGTCGTCGCCGCTCTGGCCGGGATCGTCCTCGGCGTGATCGGTGTCTACAAGCTGATCAAGCGCCGCAACGAGCACTTCGGCCGGGATCGTTTGGTCCGGCAGGGCACCATCGAGCTCTGCCGGCAGGCCGCCGAGGGCGACGAGGCCCACGAGCACATCACGGCCATGGAGCGCATCCACAACGAGGCCATGCTCGAGGAGAACGAGCGATCGGCCGGGCTCCACATCCTGATCTCGTTCCTGACCTTCGGCCTCTGGTTCTACTACGTGCTCTGGTTCCTGATGAAGGACCTACCTCGGCACACCCGCCGCCAGGCCCGTTTCACCCGGCACGCCAACGAAGCCATGGCCGCCGCCGGGTTGGTGGGGACCACGGTGGCCACCGGGCCCGCCAAGCCCTTCGGCCAAGGCCTGCCAGGCGACGGGGACCCGGACGAGGACCGGCCGGGCACGCCCGCGGACGAGGCTCCCGATGACGAGGAGGAGGCCCGTGGCGAGGCGACCCGACGACCCCGACCACCGCCGGTCGAGGCGATCCCGGAGCGCTCCTTCGCGATGTACATCGGCATCGTCGTCCTCCTGCCCTTGGTCGGCGGCCTGATCGCCGCCGGGATCGGGATCCCGGACTGGACGACCACCCCCCTGGACATCATCGGCCTGGCCGCCACGTTCCTCTTCTGGTACTGGATCTACACCGATCCCAACGAGCACTTCGCCAGCCAGTGGGCCTACGAGGACCAGCTCATCGAGATCGCCCAGCAGGCCCCCGAGGTCGAGACGCCCGGGCCGGAGGCCGAGATGCCCAGCCCTGGCAGCAGCCCCGGCCTCGAAGGCTCCACCGACACCGTGGACGAGGAGCAGGCGGCCGCCGAGGAGCCACCCGCGTTCACGGTCTGGGCCTGCGGCGAGTGCGGCAAGCGGTACAAGGTCCCGCCCAAGCGGCCGGTACGCGTGACGTGCAAGGACTGCGGGAACCAGGCGATCCTCAGGGCGTGAACGCGCCGTCCCGTCGGCGTGCTCGTCCGCACCCCGTGGGCGGCAACGATCCCTACGGCCGCAACCGCTCGGCTCCGCAGTGGGGGCAGGCCTCAGCGCCCTCGGGCCACCGTCGCCGGCATCGGTAGCAACGCGTCGGCTGCTCGCGCGTCCCGGCCCGGCCCAGGGCCGCCCCAGGCATCCGGCCGGGGCCAGGGTCACGGATCAGGAGCACCACGCCGGCCAGGCCGGTGACGCCCGAGGCGGTGGCGAGCAGGGGGACCAGCAGCCCCTGGCTGGCTTGGCCCTCGGCCTCGGGGAAGGCGTCGGCGGCGATGTCGTCGGAGACCCCGGTCGTGGCCGCCTGGAAGGCGAACCCGACGGCCAGCCAGATCAGCAGCAGTCCGACCAGTCGAGCGCCTTCGAGGGTCACAGGACCGCCTCCAGCGTCGGGAGGCTCTGCAGCGTGTTCATGGCCGCGTGGGCCAGGATGGCCACGAGCAGGCCTCGGACCAGCGGCCAAGCGCTGCGCTGATGGCGGGAGAGGCCGTACCCGTAGGCGCTAGCGGTGACCGCCAGCGCGTGGAACGGGACACCCATCAGCATCCGGGTGACGAAGTTGAGGTTGGCCAGCGCCACCGAGGCGCCAGCGATGGCCTGCCAGTAGAACGCGGCCTCGGCCAGGCCGAACCCGGCCCCGGCGAGCGCGCCCAGGACCATCCAGCGTCGGGGGGTGTAGGTCGCCTGCTCCTCGTGCTGGATGAAGACCAAGCTGATCAGCTTGACATGCTCCTCGACGACGGGTGCGACCAGGACGGCGATGGCCACGAAGAAGAGCCGTGCGTCGACGGCCGCCGCCGGTAGCCCGACCAGGAGCCCGTAGGTGGAGTTCGCCCACGCGGCCAGGCTGCCGCCCAGGGCGCCCAGCGCCAGGGCGATCAGCTTGTGCTTGCGCCAGCGGCGCTGATGGAAGGCGTCGGTCTTGGCCCGGTCCGGTCCAGCGTCGTCCGGCGTCGAGCTGGGGACCGGGGCGAACGTCTCGGGGTCGTCATCTGTCGTCATCGCCGCTGCCTGGAGAGGGCAGGCGTTCGTACGTGAAAAGGGGCCCGGCCAGGGGCCGGCGGGACGGGGTCACCGCCGGGTTCTCGGGCCGTCGTTGAGGCGTCGGCCGGCGGGTTTGAGGGCCGGTGGGGCCCGGTTGCGCAGCCAGTTGCGCACGGCACGGCGGGTGTGGTAGGCCGGCATGCCGCTGATGAACCGCTCGACGAGGTCCCGGGCCACGGAGTCCTCGTACTGGACCGGCGGGTGCTTCATCGTGTAGGCGCTGATCTCCTCCAAGGGGCCGCCGATGCCGCGGTCGAGGGCCAGCTTGGCGCACCGGATCGCGTCGATGGCGACACCGGCCGAGTTGGGTGAGTCCTCGACCGACAGCCGGAGCTCGATGTCCATGGGGACGTCACCCCAGCCACGGCCTTCGAGGCGGATCATGGCGACCTTGTTGTCGTCCTGCCAGGCCACGTAGTCCGAGGGCCCGATGTGGATGTCGTCGTCGGCCAGGCGCTCCTTGAGTTGGCTCTGGACCGACTCGGTCTTGGACACCTTCTTGGTCGACAGCCGCTTGCGATCCAACATGTTCAGGAAGTCGGTGTTCCCGCCGAAGTTGAGCTGGTAGGTCCGGTCCATGCTCACGCCGCGATCCTCGAACAGGCGGGCCAGGGTCCGGTGGACGATGGTGGCACCGACCTGGCTCTTGATGTCGTCGCCGACGATCGGGACCCGGGCCCGGGTGAACCGGCGAGCCCAGGACTGCTCGCTGGCGATGAAGACGGGCATGCAGTTGACGTAGGCCACACCGGCCTCAAGGGCGGCCTCGGCGTAGTGGCGGGCGGCCTCCTCGCTCCCGACCGGCACATAGTTGATCAACACGTCGGCCCGCGACCGCTGGAGCGCCTCGATGACGTCCACCGGCTCGTCGTCGGCCAGCTTGAAGGTCCGATCCTCCTCGTGCTCGGCCATGTGGTCGGCCACACCGTCCAGCGCTGGCCCCATCATGACCTCCGTGCCCGCCTCGGGCATGTCCTCGACGAGGGTCTTGGTGCAGTTCGGGGCTTGGAAGATGGCCTCGTGGAGATCGAGACCGACCTTGCGTTCGTCGACGTCGAAGGCGGCCACGGGCCGCACATCGGAGACGTCGTAGGGACCGATCCGTCGGTGCATGAGGCCGATGGGCTCGGCCTCGGGTCGCCGCCGGTAGTACTCGATACCTTGAAGGAGCGACGACGCGCAATTACCGACGCCAGCGATCGCCAGGCGGATCTCGGACATGATAAACGGTCCCCCTCGACAGGGGAGGCCCCCTGTCTCCCTCAGGACGATGGGGTTCGTATTTCAAGATTTGGTTATAGCGGCACGCTCGGAGCGTCACACGTCTGGCCGCTAAGACGATCGGCCAGAGCTGCCGGTATACGGTCTCGACGAACGTCGAACCGCGAGGTCAGAGCTCCTGGTCGGCGACCAAGCCGACGAAGAGATCCATCACGTTGGTCCCCGTCGGTCCGGTGCGGATCAGATCACCGATGGCGGCGAAGTACGGGTAGGCGTCGTTGCCGGCCAGGTGCTCGCGGGCCTGCCGCTTGGCTTCCATCCCGCGGGTCAGCGTCCGCCCGTCGGCGATGGCCCCGGCAGCGTCGGTGGGACCGTCGATCCCGTCGGTACCGAACCCGCACGCGGCCACCGGCGCGTCCCCGATGTGCAGGGCAGCGGCCAGGGTGAGCTCCTGGTTGCGGCCGCCCACGCCCGGCCCCCCTTTGTGGTACGGGCGCAACGTGACCGTGGTCTCGCCACCGGCCAGCAACGCGGTGCCCGGGCTGCCTTCGTGGACCAAGCGCTGGGCCAGGCTCTCGCCCTGGATCCGGGCCTCCCCCTGGAGCGGGCTGGGCAGGATCTTGGGCCGGTAACCGAGCTCGCGGGCCCGATCCCCGGCGGCCTCGAGGGCGTCCTCGTTGGTGGCAAGGAACGCGAAGGTGCCGGGCACCCGGTCCTCGTCGGGCTTGGGGGTCTCGTCGAGCTTGCCGTGGGCGCCGGCCCGGATGTGCTCGACGACGGCCGGTGGGAAGTTGTCGGTCCCGATGCGGTCCAGGATCGACCAGGCCTCGCTGAACGTGGTCGGGTCCGAGACGGTCGGTCCCGATCCAAGGTCCGTGGCCGACTCATCGGGGACATCGCAGATGCCAAGGGTGATCAGCTCCCCGTCGCACAGCTCGCCAAGCTGGCCGCCCTTGATCTCAGAGAGGTGCTTGCGGACCGTGTTGAGCTCGTGGACGGTCACGCCCCGGGCCAGGA
>CAYXGD010000015.1:0-19024 GCA_964464425.1 uncultured Thermoplasmatales archaeon | reverse complement strand
CATCGAAGTCGCAGGTCAGGTCCGTGCAGCTGTACGTGAACGACGCGGTCGGGGCACTGTTGGACCCGCCGCCTCCACCGGCCGCCAGGAAGCTGCCGGTGTCGAGCCGGCCATCGCCCTGACGGTTGTCGGAGAGGCCGAGATCGACGGCGGTGCTGCCGAGATCGCTGGCGATGGTGCTGTAGCCCGGATCGCCATTGGCGGCGATGTAGAGCGCCACGGCCCCGCTGACGTGGGGCGTGCTCATCGAGGTGCCGGACATGGACTGGTAGCCGCTCGTGGTGCCACCGTCGACGCTGAGGATGTTGTCCCCGGGCGCGATGATGTCGACCTCGGGACCCTGGCTGCTGAACGAGCAGAAGGCATCGCTGCTGTCCGAGCAGGCGACCACGATGGTCTTGCCGGGTCGGGCCTCCCACGGTTGGCCGACGCAGTCGGTGCAGCTGCCGTCGTTACCGGCGGCAGCCACGTGCACGACACCCTTGCTATGGGCGTAGTCGATGGCGTCGTTGATCGCCGTCGAGTTCGACCCACCGCCCCAGCTGTTGCTGGAGACGTGGGCACCGACGTCGCCCATGTCCGCCAGGGCGTCGGCGATGCCGCTGGTGCTGGCCGCACCGCAGCCCATGAACCCGCTGTCGAAGATCTTGTGCATACGGATGTTCGACTGGCTCATCCCGGCCACGCCGACCCCGTTGTCGGTGGTAGCCGCCGCGGTACCTGCGGTGTGGCTGCCGTGGTAGCTGCAGCCGTTGTGGTCCTCAGGCGTGCTGTCACCGTTGACATAATCGTACCCGCTGACCCGGCTGTCCACGAAGTCCTCGTGACCGGTCGTGATGCCGCTGTCGACGACGCCGAGGACCACCGAGGTGCTGCCCAGGGTGGTGTCCCAGGCGCTCTCGGTGTTGGTGATCTGGGGCCCGTACTGGTCGCTGTACCGGGCGTCGTCGGGCACGTAGTTGAGGTGGTAGTCGTTGTGGTCCTCCTCGACGTACCGGACGCGGTCGTCGGCCTTGGCGTTGGTCTCGAACCGGACCCAGTTGTCCGTGTGGACCGAGACCAGGTGGAGGGTCTCGACGACGTAGGTCACCTCAGCACCTTGGTACTCAGCGCCGGGCTCGGTCAGGCGGTCGGGCAACCGGTGGAAGCCCACGATGTAGTCGCGTTCGAGGTCCGCATCGTCGCTGGAGAGGCCAAGGTCCGGTGCAGCACCGGCCATCGGCAGAACCAGCAGGATGATCGCGCTTGCCAGGATCGCTAACTTGTTCATCGGTTCGTTCTCCTCGGAGCAGAGCTACCGCTGGCCTCGATGGCGATGGGATGGCACATCCCGAGCCTCCAGGCCGGAGGCAACCCCAGCTCCTGTCGGGACCCATCGGTCGGGCACGTAAGAGGCTCCTGGATGTGCAACGTCTTCGTTGCGTGAACGCCCGTTGAGCGTTGACCGGTATCGGCGCTGCCTCTGACCGGGCGGACAGGTCAAGGTTCATGCCGCGGCCATCCCTTCAGCCGGCTGGGAGGCATGAAGGCCAAGGCCCTCGTCGTGGCGCTCGTCGCCGCGTTGTCGATCGTCCCCGTCGCCGATGCAGGCCACAGCCTGGTGATCCACCAGCCGTGGGTCAGCGGCCACATGGCCGCAGGGCTGGGCGGCCTGGGCATCGGGCAGATCGACGATGGTCACCCCGTGCCGGAGATCGGTCTGCCCGCGGTGAGCTACGCCCGGATCCCGTTCCAGGTCGACGCTTGCCACCGCGAGCTGGTCGCTGACCTGGTGTTCCGGCCGGATGAGGCGGAGGTGGACACCCCCCTGGCCGTCGCGAGCCTCGGCTACGAGATGCAGGTCGAGCTCCTGACCGCCGGCGGCGAGGTGATCAGCTCCCAGTCCGTAGGCCGTTCGCCCGCGTTCTCGACGCCGATCGGCACCGTCCCGGAACCGGGCGCCTACCGGGTGGACCTCTACCTGACCACCGGCGCCGACATCGAGTGGGAGCTCCGGGTCCGGGGCTGGCAGGTCCGCGACGATCCGGCCTGCGATCGCTGGGTCGGCATCAACGAGGTCGAAGCCAACCCGGCAGGCGACGACGCTGGCAACGAGTGGGTGGAACTGTACAACCCGGACCCCGACCAGGCCGTGAACCTCTCAGGTTGGACCCTGGCAAGCACGCACGGCCAGGCACGGAACGTCACCCTGTTGGACGGCACGACGATCGAGCCCGAGGGCCACCTGGTCGTCCGGCTCCCCGGAGGCCAGATGGTCGACAACGAGGGCGAGATGCTCCTGCTCCTGGATGCCGCCGGGGTCGAGCGGGACCGCACCCAGGTCCTCGACGACACGGCCGACGACGACCGGACCCAACAACGCGTCCCCGACGGCTGGGGCCCCTGGCAGCTGGCGCCGGGAACCCCCGGCGCGGCCAACCAGGCCGACTGAGACCGGATGCAGCCGTCCCGGGCCCATGCCGAAGGGCTGATGAAGGGCAACGCTGCTGCCGGGCCGAGAGGACGACCATGGCAGAAGAGCCCCCTGAAGAGGCCGAGGTGTTCCCCGTCAAGCGTGGCCACCGGGCCAAGACCGACCTGCGCAAGGTCATGGAGTCGGCGTTCGGTGACGTCGAGGAGGACGGCGACTGGCTCGTGACCAGCTTCGAGCTGATCAACGAGGTCCGGGCCCGCTACTACAAGAAGAGCCAGCTCTGGGTCATCAACGACCAGAAGGGCCCCGACGAGATCGACTTCGAGACCGAGATGGACGCCGCTGTGGCGACCCGCGAGGCTTGGAACAACTTCCTCAACAACGCCTCTGGTTACACACCCAAGGAACGACGCGACAAGTTCAAGCAGTGGGCCAAGGAAGGTCGTCTCTGACCGACCTCACGGCCCGACCTGGGCCGATCCGAGGTGAGGGTGGCGAAGGTGGAAGCGCGAGGCGACGGGGAGCCGGGCGAGCCCACGGCGCCAGCCTCCCGGCGGTTCCGTGACCACGCCGGACGGCTCTGCGACGAGCTGGTCGCCCGCCTCACGGTCGACACGCGAGCCCTGGCCGTCGTCCGGATCCTGCTGGGCTCGGTCCTCCTGCTCGATCTCGCCCACCGCGCCCAGGACCTGACGAGGTACTACACCGACCAAGGCGTCTTCCCCACGGCCGCCTACCACGCCTGGGACCCCGCCGACCTCTCGATCCACGCGATCTCCGGCGAGGTATGGTTCCAAGCCCTCCTCTTCATCATCGCGGCGGTGATCGCCCTGGCGTTCACCCTCGGGTACCGGGCTCGTCTGATGGGTGCCGCCTCGTTGGTCCTCCTCCTGTCGCTCCAGGACCGCAACCCCTTCGTGCTCAACGGTGGGGACCAGCTGCTCGGGGTGCTCCTGCTCATCTCCCTGGCCACGCCCATCGGGGAGCGCTGGTCGATCGACGCGTTGGGCCGGGGGCCGGGCCGTCCCCAGGTGGCGACGTTCGGGACCGCGGCCCTCCTGCTCCAACCGGTCGTCGTGTTCACCTCCAACGCGATCCTCAAGCACCGCGGCGACATGTGGTTCGCCGGTGAGGCCCTGGCCAGGGCCCTGGGCAACGAGCCCCTGACGACCGGGATCGGGCACGCGCTGGCTTCCCAAACCCTCCTGCTGACCGTCCTGAACTACGGGTGGGTCGGCCTGCTGACCGGGTCAGCCTTCTTCCTCCTGGCACCGACCGGGCGGCTGAGAGCCGTCGTCGCGTTGGCCTACACCTCCGCATTCGCAGGCATGGCGCTGACCATGACCGTCGGCTGGTTCCCCTTGCTGCTCACGGCCGCCGTGGTCCCCTTCCTCACCGCGCCCTTCTGGGACGCGGTCGAGAGGGCGCTGCCGTCCGTCCCGACGGTCGCGGGCAGGCAAGCGCCAGCCACCGGTCCGCCCAGGCGCTGGCACCCATCCGGCGACCAGCGCCGCAGCCAGGACCCGGCTGCCGAGGGCCCCACGCCGGTCCCCGCGCCCTGGACCCACTGGGCCAGCAGGACCTTCGGCGTCCTGCTCCTGGTGTGGATGCTCCTGTTCAGCACGACCCACGTCACCGCCCTGGAACCGCCGGGCCCGATCGATGTCGCCTACCTGGACAAGCAGGACTGGGGGCTGTTCGCACCCAACCCGCCCGGTTCCTACGGGTGGTACGTGATCGAGGCCGAGCTCGCCGGCGGGACCAACCCGAGCACGAGGACCCTGGACCCGTTGGACCTCGGACCCGTCTCGGGGACGCCCGACGGCTTCGACACGTTCCGGGACCGCAAGTTCATGCAGGCCGTGTGGTCCTCGAGCCGGGACGAGCCAAGCTTCGTGGCCGAGACCTACGCTGCGTGGGCCTGCGACCAGGCCAACATCGCCCTCGCGGATGCCGTGGATCGGATCACGGTGTACCGGATCAACCACATCATCAGCGACGAAGACCTGCCCCACGACCCTCGCCGCATCGTCACGATCGAACGGTCATGCACGGGCCCCTGACCCCGGCCAACGCGGCGCCGATCGGCACGGCCCGCCACCGTCCACGCGCGGGCCACAACCGAGCCGTTAAAGCAGGACGCCCCGGTGCAGCCTCCGTCGGCCACCATGGATCCGCTCACCTTGGGCCTCGGGACCGCCCTGGCCCTCCTGGCCATCGTCGGCATCGCTGATGCCGCCTACTTCATCGGTGTCAGCTACCGCTGGCTGGCCCCCGATGCCCCCTGGATCCCACGCGTCTGCCGGATGGACGAGGGCACGTGCGCCCGGATCGTCGACACCTCCTACGGCCGAGCGCTGGGCCTGCCCAACGCCGTCTACGGGGCCGTCTGGTACCTGCTGGTCCTCGGCCTGGCCGGCGCCTTCCTGGCCACCGGCCGGGTCTACGCCTGCCTGGCCTTCCAGCTCGCGGCGGCTGGCACGGTCCTGTTCAGCGTGTACCTGCTCTGGGCCCTCCGCAAGCGGCTCGAGGTCCACTGCCCGCTGTGCTACCTGGGCCACGCGATCAACACGGCCATCCTGGTGGTCCTGCTCGTGATCTGCTGACCCGGCGCCCTGGGGCCGCCAGATCCTGCCCTGGCCGCCGTCACCTTCATCCCGGCCCGGCGACCTAGCGACCAGCGGTGACCACCATGGCCAAGGACGTCGACATCGAGGTACCAGCGGGCTGGCGCGTGACCGACGACGGCAAGATGATCGAGATCGCCGTCGAGACCGAGGATTTCCTCGAGGCCGTCGACATCGTCGACGAGATCGCACCCATCGCCGAGGACCAGATGCACCACCCGGACATCCACATCGAGGAGTACAACCAGTTGAGGATCACCAGCTGGAGCCACGACATCGGGGGGCTCAGCGAGCGCGACGAGAAGCTGGCCACGGCCATCACCGAGGTCCTCGAGAAGCGCGGGTTGGTCTGAGCTAGATGCCTAGGAGGTCATGAGGTTAAGAGCAAGCAGGAAGCTGGGCGGCAGGGTCAGGGGCAGCGCCGGTGGAGGCCGTCCTCGAACACCGTCTCCAGGACCCTAGGGTCTCCGCCGTACCTCACCATCGATGGGTAGCCGCTGCTCTGGTCGACCAGGGTGAAGTTGAACCCGGTGGTCCTACTCCCTCTGAGTTCGTCGGGGTCGAGGTAGGTGTATAGCCACGTCCGGTTCTCGCCGGTCACCGGTCGCGTGTAGTGCACGTACCTCGCGTGCCAGCCATGCTCGATCTCCTCGGATCCCCAGCAGAGCACCTTCGCAGTGATGGCTGCGGCCTCCGGGAGCGGGATGATGCTCGGATCCTCAGGCCAGGCGACCCCATCCTCTCTCCGATCCTCCACGATCTCGGGGGGGCCTGAGATCCCCTCGCTACACGTCTGCCGACGCGTCTCGACGGTCGCCGCCCGGCCGCTGGCGGTCGCGGCGGTGATGTTCCAGGAGAACGTCGTGCAAGTCAAGGGGCCCGCCTTGTTGAAGCTGGCCCAATCGTGGGTCGCTCCCTGGATCCGCCAGGTTGGATCCTCCAGGGTCTGCCGGAGGTTCATGGAACCGGCCCGCGCATCTGCGAACGCCTGGTCGAACGGATAGTCGAAGCCGGAGGTCCCCAGGGGTTGGAGGTGGCTGCTTACCACCGGTTCGAGCACCGGCTCGTGGTCCCATGTCCTCTCTCGGGGTAGCGTCTCGAACCCCCACGGGAGGGGTCGGTCCACCCACCAGGTCCAGGCCTTCCCCGACTCTCGACATCCGACGCGTCCCTCCTTGATGACCAGCGCGTCATCCTCGAAGACATCGCACTCGAGCAGCCACCCACCGGATGTGCCGGGTCGATCGAGGTAACCATGCTCCACCCGCCGCTGGCTCGTGACGACCAGGGTCCCCCCATCCTCCCTGGCGTGGAACGGGACCTCCACGAGCCGACCCGCGTCGATGACGGGGACCGTGAAGGCGCCAGCTCGGTCGTCGGGGATGTGGGGCAGGACGAGGGGCGCTCCGAAGAACAGGGTCTGATCGGAGATGGAGAGCCAGAGCTCGCCTCCTCTGCACACGAGGCCGTCCCTCGGGACGGGAACGAGGTGTCCGCAATCAGCGTACGCGGAGAGCATCCGTCCATGCTCTGGGTCGACGCCGATCGTCCAGTTACGGGTCACCATCTCACCCTGGATCGGGATCGCTTGCTCGAGCCGGTACAGCTCCGCAGCGTGGAGGACGAGATCTGGACCGATGGCTTCCCCCTCCCCGATGCGCTCGAGCTCCGCAGCGCTTCCGAACCCATCGGCATCGAAGCTAACCGTCGTCACCGCGGGAGAGACGGGTTCGG
Organism: uncultured Thermoplasmatales archaeon; assembly: GCA_964464425.1. Classification (GTDB taxonomy): domain Archaea; phylum Thermoplasmatota; class SW-10-69-26; order SW-10-69-26; family SW-10-69-26; genus CAYXGD01. The sequence goes on along the minus strand of CAYXGD010000015.1, from coordinate 12,250 downwards.
GCTGACCCGTGAGGCATCCCGCTGAAAACAGCGAGAGTAGCAGGAAGCCTGCGGCTAGACCCCAGGCACGGATCGGCTTCCTGCTACGAACGGATCTCGCCATCAGTGGGCCTCACTCCATCTCCGCGACGGGACTCTCAGGCCGCAACCGAAGCAGCTCGGCGGGACCCCACCCGACGAGCGGCTCGTTGCTTCCTTGGTCGATGATGTCTGGGGAGTACTCCGCGTCATGCGCGCTGCACGACGTCTCCACCTCGACGTCTCCCTGGTGGAAACACTCTGCGGACCCAGTGGAACCCCCACCGCAACCATTGCTCTCGGTTGCCTTGACGCGTGCTAGGAGACTGGTCTGCGTCGCAGTGGCCTCCTGCGTCAGGCTCCCGCCGCAGTTCGTGTAGAAGTCTACGAAGGTACCTTCGTCACCACACCCCCCTTGACCGGTCCACGTGCAGCTGGTCCCGCAGCCGTCGATGCCCATGCTGCTCAAGCCCCAGGCCTCTCCTCGTCCGATACCCTGGCCCTGGCCGTTGTAGGCGCAGGCGTAGGTCTCGGTGTCCGGGGCGAAGCTGTTCACCTGACCGTCGACGTTGGCGACAGCGGTCGCGCAGACCCAGCCCGTACAGGACGTGGCTTGGATGGCATGGGCAGCGGGCGCGAGCATCGCAAGGAAGGTCGCGAGGGCTAGCATGGTCGTTGTCGATCGTTCGATATTTCTCATCTCCTGCCGGTCTCCCGGCAGTCGTCCAGAACGGGGGGGGGGTCATCTTAGCATAGCAGCAACGAGCAGCTTGCAGGTTGCGCGCGGTTCAAGTAGCTGAACGCTCAACGACCGTTCGATGCGATGGAACGACGGGTCGTGCCCAAGCGAGCAGGCGGGCAGATCACGGGTAAGCGATCGCTAGCTGCCCCTCAGCCACCGCCTCCTCCAGCGCCCGGGCACCGGCCTCGCGGTCGGCATCCAGGTACATCGCAGCGTACAGGTCGGCGATCTTCTCGGCCCGCTCCCGGTCGCTGGCGGTGCCCAGGCGACGGATGAGCAGGGCGCAGGCGTGGGTGTGGTAGGCCAGCTCCAGGAACCGGCGGCTGGTGACCTCGGCCTGGGCCCGGTCGGCCTTGGCCAACCGACCGGCCTCCTCCTGGAGTCGACCGACGGCCTGGATCACGGCGTTGCGGGCCTGCTCGGCCCCTTGGTCCGGGGCGGCGTCGAGCTGCGCCTGGACGTGGGGGAGGAAGACCTCGAGGGCCTGCTCCTTGGCCAGGGCCCGCAAGAGGTCGAGGCACTGGATGTTGGTGGTGCCCTCCCAGATCGGCAGGACCTGGGCATCGCGCAGCAGGCGCGGGGTGACGTACTCCTCGATGTAGCCCTGGCCGCCGAGCATCTCGCAGCCCCGGCTGGCCGCGCTGACCGAGAGCTTGGCCGTGGCCGCCTTGGCGCAAGGTGTCAGGATCCGCATGAGGCGCCGGGCGTCCTCGTCGCCCCCGGCCCAGGCGTCGAACCGGTCGGCCGTGTCGAGCACGAAGGCCAGGGCGCCCTCGGTCTCCACGGTCAGCTCGATCAGGTCGCGCAGGAACAGCGGTTGCTCGCGCAGGGGCTTGCCGAACGCCTTCCGAGCCTGGCCGACGCGTTGACCCTCGCGCAGGGCCCGACGCATGATGGCCACGCTGGTCACGGCGTTGTACAGGCGGGAGAGGTTGACCATCTCGGCCATGGCCTTGAAGCCCTCACCGGCGCCCTTGACGAGGTAGGCCACGGCCCCATCCAGGACGATCTCGCCGGTGGGCATGCTCGTGACGCCGAGCTTGTCCTTGAGCCGCTCGATGCTCACCCCCGGGTTCGAGGTCCCGTCCTCCAGGTGGCGGGGGACGACGAACAGGCCCAGGCCCCGGGTGCCGTCGTCGTTGGCCTCGTCGGGCATGCGGGCCAGGGCCAGGGCGACGTCGGCCACGCAGTTGCTGGCGAACCACTTCTCGCCGGTCAGGCGCCAAGTCCCGTCGTCGGCCTGCTGGGCCACGGTGGCCGTGCCGCCGCCGACGTCGCTGCCGCCGCCCTTCTCGGTAAGGTACATGGCCCCCTCGTAGGCCCCCTCGACGGGGTGCTGGACCAGCGGCGGGATCAGCCGGTCGGCCAGGTCGTCCGGTGCGTGGCGTTCGAGGACGAAGGCGGCCCCGTCGGTCATGCAGGCCGGGCAGTAGTACCCGGCCTCGGCCTGCGCGAAGAGGTAGCCGAGCGCGAACCCCAGGGTCCGAGGCGCCCGGTCGTGGTCGCCCAGCGGCCGCCAGGGGAGGGTGAAGACCTCGTGCTCCCGGGCCAGGGCCTGGATCTCGTGGTAGGCCGGATGGAACTCGACCTCGTCGACCCGCTGGCCTTCGGGGCTGCGCCGGTGGAGCTCGGGCCGGTGGCGGTCGGCCAGCCGGGCCAGCTCGTCGATCCGGCCTGGCGCGACCTCGCCCAGCTGCTGGAGCCGGGGCCTGGCGGCCTCCAGCGTGGTCTCGTCGACGTACATCGACAGGAGCTCGGTCAACGCCGGGTCGTCGCTGAGCCAGTCTGCGTCCTCCGGCGGGTGGGCGGGGACCACGTCAGGCGTCGACATCATCCGGGGTAGCGGGTCGAGGCTGGATAAGGTCTAGCGTGGAGGCCCCTGACCCTGTCGTGCCGGAGGGACCGGCGACCCTCAACACAGAGGGACCAGAGAAGACACAGAGGACACAGAGGCCCTGCTGAGGGTCGTACCGGACCCAAGCAAGGCCTCGTCAGGCGACAAACCGGGAACGCAGAGGAAGCAGAGGGAACAGAGGCCCGCAGAGGACGACCAGGGGACCCCGAACAAGGGGTCAACCAGGGCCAGTCAAGCGACAAACCGGGAACGCAGAGGGAACAGAGAGAACAGAGGCCCGCAGAGGACGACCAGGGGACCCCGAAGGCATCGACCCTCAAGACGTCCAGGCCCGCCGAGGCGGAGGGTCCCCGGTGTCTCTGCGTGTCCTCGGTGGTCTCCGTTGCTCTGCGTTCTTGGTCGACGCTCGCTTGGTCCAGGCGCGTACAGCTGGCAGGGGCTGGGCACGGGGTGCCGACGTGGCCGGTCCCTCACCGATCGGCCACAGCGTAGAGCTGGCCGGTCGTCTCGGCGGCTCGGTCGAGGTAGAAAACGTGCCCGTCGTGGACCGTGGCGGTGCTGGTGACACGTCCGCCGGCCTCGGTCGTCCACAGGATCTCGCCGGTGGCCTTGTCTAGGGCGTAGAGGTGCTCGTCGTAGGAACCGGCGAGGACGGTGTCGCCAGCGACGACGGGGCTGGAGAGCACCCAGCCCCCGAGGTCGGTGGACCAGCGCTCCTGGCCGGTCCGGGCGTCCAGGGCGTAGAGGTGGTCGTCGAAGCTGCCGATGTAGACCGTCCCGGTCGTGGGGTCGATGGCAGCCCCACCCATGACCCTGGCGCCGGTCTCGAAAGCCCAGTCCTCGGTCCCATCTGCGAGGTCGACCCGGTAGACGTGGTCGTCCCAGGAGCCGAAGAACGCGGCACCGTCCCAGATGGCGATGGGCCCCTTGATCGCCCCAGCGGTGTCGAAGATCCAAGCGGGCTCGTAGGTCGACAGCGTCCAAGCGTAGAGCAGGCCGTCGTTGGCGCCGACGACCATCCGGTCCGCGACGGGGGCCAGGGCCACCGAGGAGTGGGGATGGTTGGTCAACCGGTCGTCCTCCCAGACGAGGTGGCCAGTGGCCGCGTCGACGACCGACATGATCCCGCTGGGGTCGGCGGTCTCCACGCTGACGTAGATCCGGCCGTCGTGGTAGGCAGGGCTGGAGCCGATCGACCCGCCGAGGACCGTGCGCCAGCGCTGGTCGCCGGTGGCCAGGTCGAACGCGTAGAGAGCGCCGTCGTAGGCACCCACGAAGACGGTCCCGTTGGCGACCGTCGGCGTCCCGTGGATGCCGAACCCCGAGGGCCAGGTCGCTGCGGCCCAGAGGACCTGGCCGTCGAGGCTGATCCGGTAGAGGTTCCCGGCGTCGGTGCCGACCAGCAGCGTGTCGTCGACGACGATAGCGCTGCCCTTGGCGGCGGTGTGGTCGCCTTTGTTCATGCCGTCGATCCGCCACGTGACGACGGGATCGCGGGGGACGGTCACGTTGCCGAGGTAGCCGGTGCGCTGCAGGTCGCCCCGCCAGACCGCCTCGGCCTCTTCGGGCCAGCCGTGGTCCTCCTCCGGCGTCCGGTTGGCCGTGGCCGGTGCCGGATCCTCGGGCTGCGGGCTGTCGGTCCAGTTGGCCACCAACCGGGCGCGGTCGTCACCCTCGTCGGCGGGCTCGGCGGTCAGGCAACCGGCGGCCAGGACCAGGATGACCGTGGCAAGGGTGGCGACGCGATGCACGGGCTCCCGACGACGGCCGTCCGGTTAGGCCTGTCGGGTCCACCCGCGCTGCCGGGCCGCCGGGGGTGCCTCCAAGCTAGCTTTCAAGCCGGGCCTTGCCCTTGCATGCCACGATGTCGCCTCCCGAGGCCGATGCTGACCGGCACGCGCTGGGCGACCCGCGCCTCTCCCAGCGGGTCAACCTGTTCCCTGAGAGCGTGATCCGCGAGATGACCCGGGTCGCCGACCGGCACGATGCCGTCAACCTGGGCCAAGGGTTCCCGGACTTCGACCCGCCGGCCGAGATGGTCCAGGCCGCCCACCGGGCTCTGGACGGGCCGCACAACCAGTACGCGACGACCTGGGGCACGGCCAACCTGCGCCAGGCGGTGGCTGAGAAAGCCGCGAGCTTCAACGGCATGGGATGGGTGGACCCGGACGAGCACCTGACGGTGACCTGCGGTGCCACCGAGGCCATGATGTGCGCCATGCTGACCCTGGTCGACCCGGGCGACGAGGTCGTCACCTTCGACCCCTACTACGAGAACTACGGCCCGGATGCCATCATGAGCGGAGCCGAGCTTCGCACGGTGCCCCTGCGGCCTGACCACGGGTTCACCTTCGACGAGGAGGCGCTCAAGGAGGCCTTCTCCTCGGGCACCAAGGCCATCCTGCTGAACACACCCAACAACCCGACCGGCAAGGTGTTCACCCGCGACGAGCAGCGGGCCATCGCCGACCTCTGCATCGACCACGACGCCCTGGCCGTGACCGACGAGATCTACGAGCACATCCTCTACGACGGCCGCCAGCACGTCAGCATCGCCACCCTCGACGGCATGGCCGACAGGACGATCACCATCAGCGGCGCTTCCAAGACCTACTCCTGCACGGGATGGCGGGTGGCCTGGGCGATCGCGCCTCCGGAGATCACGACGGGCTTGCGACGCACCCACGACTTCCTGACCGTCGGCGCCCCGCACCCCCTCCAGGAGGGCGTCGCCACGGCCCTGCGCTTCCCCGAGGACTACTACGATGAGCTGCTGGCGCGTTACACCTCGGCCCGGGAGCAGCTCGTGACCATGCTCCGCGAGGCCGGGTTCCAGGCCCACATGCCCGAGGGTGCCTACTACGTCATGGCCGGGTTCGAGGACGTCGAGGCCCCTGCCAAGGCCAAGGGGAGCTCACGGACCTTCGCGGAGTGGCTGACCGCCGAGGTCGGCCTGACTGGCGTACCCGGCGGCTCCTTCTACCACGCGCCGGGCATGGGCGAGGAGCTGATCCGGTTCCACTTCGCGGCCAGCCAGGCCACCCTGGACGCTGCCGAGGACCGGCTCCAGCGAGGGTTCGCCTAGCCCGGCCCCCGTCCAACCGCAGGACAACACATTCAAGGCGGACAGGTCCCTGCGTCGCTGAGCGGCCCTGGACCGCAAGAGAGGCAGCCCATGACATCGAGCCGAGGAACCTGGAGCAGGAGCGTCCAACGTGGCTGAGGGCCCGCTCCTCGGCCTGGGGATCATCCTGGTCGTCGGCGTGGCCGCATCGTGGCTAGCCAGCCGTCTCCACATCCCCAGCATCCTACCGCTCCTGGTCGCCGGGTTCATCGTCGGACCGGTGACCGGCTGGATCGAACCGGATGCCCTCTTCGGCGACCTCCTGCTGCCGATCGTGTCGTTCTCTGTGGCGATCATCCTCTTCGAGGGGGGCCTGACCCTCCGGGTCGTCGAGCTCCGGGAGATCGGCCGCGTCGTCCGCAACCTGGTCACCCTGGGCGTGCTCACCACCTGGGCCATCGCGTCGGCCGCGGCCTACCTGCTGCTCGGGCTCAACCTCGACCTCTCGCTCCTGCTCGGTGCGATCCTGGTCGTCACCGGGCCCACGGTGATCATCCCCCTGATGCGTCACCTGCGGCCCAAGGGCGATGTCGGGAACGTGCTGAAGTGGGAGGGCATCCTCATCGACCCGATCGGTGTCATCCTGGCCGTCCTCGTCTTCGAGGCGATCCTGGCCGGCGGGTTCGGTGAGCTGACCACCACGCTTGCGTTGACCGTCGGGAAGGCCCTGTTGATCGGCGGTCTGTTGGGCGTGATCGGCGCGCTGTTCACCTACACCCTCCTCAAGCGGCACTGGGTCCCGGACGTGCTGCACAACCCCGTGACCTTGGCGGTCGTCGGCGCCGTCTTCGTCGGTGCCGAGCTCGTCCAAGCCGAGGCCGGCCTCGTGTCTGCCACCGTCATGGGCGTGGTCCTGGCCAACCAGGGCGACATCGCCAAGCGCCACATCCTGGAGTTCAAGGAGACGCTCAGCATCCTGCTGATCTCCTTCCTCTTCATCGTCCTGGCCGCGCGGCTTGAGCTCACCGACCTGTCGGTGGTCTCCTGGGCATCGGTCGCCTTCCTGGCGATCCTCTTCATCGTCGCTAGGCCCCTGTCGGTCTGGCTGTCGACCATGGGGAGCGAGCTGGGCTGGCGTGACCGGGCCTTCATGGCCGCCATGGCGCCTCGGGGCATCGTGGCCGCGGCGATCTCCAGCGTCTTCGCCCTGGAGATGGCCGCCCTGAACCACCCGCAGGCCGACCTGCTCGTCCCGCTGACCTTCTTGGTCATCATCGGCACCGTGACCCTTTACAGCCTGGCGGCCTCGCCGCTCGGCCGGCTGTTGGACATCGCCGACCCGAACCCGCAGGGGGTCCTGATCGTCGGCGCCCACCCGTGGGCCCGCGACCTCGCCGGCGAGCTCAAGGACGCCGGCGTCAAGGTCCGGTTGGTCGACAGCAACCGAGGCAACCTCCAGGAGGCCTGGGACCGCGGCTTGAACACCCAACACGGCAACACGCTCAACGAGGCCATCCTGGAGGAGCTGGACCTGGAGGGCATCGGGAACCTGCTGGCCCTGACGCCGAACGACGAGGTCAACGCGCTGACCGTGCTGAACTTCCTGGAGCTCTTCGACCGGGCCCACGTCTTCCAGCTGGCCCCGGGGCGGGGCGGCAAGATCGGTCCCGACCGCGTGGCGCAGGATCTGCGGGGCCGGATCCTCTTCGGTCCGGACCTCACCTACTCGCTGATCACCGAGCTGATGGACGATGGCTGGCAGATCACCTCCCAGCCGGTCGAGGCTCAGGGCAAGGTGGGTCCCGAGGCCGAAGGACCCCCGGACCCCTCGGAGGAGATCGTCCGGCACCCCCTGGTGGTGGTCCGGCAGGATGGTAGCGTCCAACCGGTGACCGCCGGGACGCGGCCACCTGTGGAGGCCGGGGATACGGTCATCTCGCTGACGCCGCCCGACGACGGCTGACCACGGGCCCGGATCACTCGTAGAGCGCCCGGTCCACGGTCCGGGAGACCATGCCCTTCCTCCGACGGCGTTCGGGGTAGACCAGCATCGTGGTCGCGCCGACCTCCTGGGCGATCCGCTTGGGCAAGTCGGCCATGGGCTCCCGGGAGAAGAACCGGTCCTCGACGCCTTCCATCACCACGAGATCGGCCTCGGCCGAGGCGCGGACCAGCCCCGCGAGCTTGTCCTCCTCCCGGAGGATGATGCTCTTGGTCGGCACCGAGCAGAGCTCGTCGAGCTCCTCATGGTACTCACGAAGCCGTTGCAGCTGGACATCGCGGGCGTGCACGTCCAAGGCGTGCAGGAAGTAGATCGGTGCACCGGATTCCATGGCGATGGCGTTGGCCAGGCGGACCTTGAAGGGATCGAACGGGCCCTTGTCGCTGACGACGGCCACCCCGCCGACCTCGCCCAGGCCCTCGTTGCGCTTGACCAGGGCGACCTCGCAGGGCGCCTTGTCGACCAGCCATCGCAGGTCGGACCCGAACAACCGACCCCGGCGGTGGCCGATCTCGGCGTCCGCCAGGATCAGGTCCACGCCGGCGCGCTTGGCGTAGTTCACCACGGCCCGCTTGGTGTCGTGGCTGACGACCTCCCCGATCTCCACCGGGACGTCCAGGTCCTGGATCAACTCTCCGGACTGCTCCTCGAACTCGATGTCCTCCGGGGTGCGCAGGTCCACGGCTGCCGGGAGCACGGTCTGGTCGGGGACCTCCTCGAACTGCATGACCTTGATCCGGCCTCCTTCTGCCCGGACGACGTCGGCGGCCAGCCGCAGGAGCAGGGCTTCCTTCTCGGCGGTCGTGTGCTCGCTGAGCGGGATGAGCACCTGGTAGACGCCGCCCTCGTCCATGATCTGACGGGTCTCCTCCAGGGACTTGGCACCGGCCTGCCGGCGGATCGCGTCGACGCCCACGCCCTCTCGAACGGTCCGTCCCTTGACGTAGAACTGGAAGTAGGCCAGCCCGCCGAAGATGAGGATGCCGGCGCCGATCATGGGTAGGGCCCCCATCTGGGTGAGCAGCACACCGCCGCCGAGGATCCCGAAGAACTGGACCCACGGGTACCAGGGGGACCGGAACGACGGGTTGTACCACTCGGCCTCGCCCTCCCGGAACGCGATGAGGGCGACGTTGATCAGCATGAAGACCAGGATCTTGAACGCGCTGGCGAGCTTGGCCAGCTCGGCCACGGGGACGAGCGCGACGAGCCCGGCGAGCAGGGCGCCGGTGATCAGGATGGCCGCGGTCGGGGTCTGGAACCTGGAGGAGATCGACTTGAGGAACCCGGGGGCCAAGCGGTCCCGGCTCATGGCCAGGGGGTACCGGGAGGAGGAGAGCACGCCGGCGTTGGCCATGCTGGCCAGGGCCAGGATGGCGGTGGCCGCCATGATCGTGATGCCGATGGGACCCATGAACGCGCCGGCGGCGTCGGCCATGGGGGTCAGGGAGTACTTGCCGAGCACCTCGTTGGGGGCGCAGGTCGGGCACGAGGCTGCTGGTGGGAGCGTGCCGACGACCACCAGGACGACCAAGGTGTAGACGACCATCATCAGGCCGACCGAGAAGAGCATGCCCAGCGGGATGTTCCGACCCGGGTCCTCGACCTCCTCGGCCACGCTGGCGATCTTGGTGACGCCGGCGTAGCTGACGTAGACGAACCCCGTGGCACCCAGGACGCCGCCCAAGCCTTTGCTGAAGAACGGGTCGAGGTTGGCCGGTTCGACGAACCGGACGCCGTTGGCCACGAAGAGGAGCAGGACCCCCAGGACGACGGTGACGACGATGGCCTGGAGCTGACCGGTCTTCTTGACGCCCAGGATGTTGACGAGCACGATGGCCCCGGCCAGCAGGAGGGCGACGAGCTTGGCCGAGAGCGATGTGAAGATGACGAGGTAGGCGCCCAGCCCCACCAGGGCGAAGGCGCTCTTGAAGACCAGCGAGAACCAGACGCCCAGGCCGGCGATGGTGCCCATCATGGGTCCCATGGCCCGGTCGATGTAGAGGTAGGTGCCACCGGACTGAGGCAACGCGGTGGCCATCTCTGCCTTGGACAGGGCGGCTGGCAGGACCAGGACCCCGGCCAGGAGGTAGGCGAGCACGACCGCCGGACCACCGATGGCCGCAGCCAGGCCTGGCAGGACGAAGATCCCGCTGCCGATCATGGCGCCGACGCTGACGGTGATCACAGCGTAGAGACCCAGGTCTCGCTCGAGCTCTTTGGCCACGGGGTTCCGGGAACCGAAGGGACGCCACTCATAAGGGCTTCCCTGTGGCAGCTCCCGGCGTCCGCCCCGAGCCACAGGCCTTAAGCCCGTCCACCGGCTGCCGGGCACCGAGAGGACCTCGATGAGCCTGTTCGGACGATCCGGCGACGAGGACGAGGCTGCCGAGCCCACCGAGGAGCTGACCGTCCGGGTGATGGTCGAGATCCCCAAGGGGTCGCGCAACAAGTACGAGTACGATCACGAGACCGGCGACATCGTCTTCGACCGGATGCTCTTCTCCGCGGTCCACTACCCCAGCGATTACGGGTTCATCGAGGGCACCCTGGCCCGTGACGGGGACGCCCTGGACGCCCTGGTCCTCGTCTACGAGCCGACCTTCCCGGGGTGCGTGATCGAGGCCCGACCCATCGGCGTGTTCAAGATGGCCGACGAGAAGGGGCCCGACGAGAAGATCCTGTGCGTCCCCCTGACCGATCCCCAGTGGAACCACCTCCACGATCTCGAGAACGTGCCACCGCACCTGCTCAAGGAGATCGAGCACTTCTTCAGCGTCTACAAGGACCTGGAGATGAAGCGGGTCGACGTGGACGGCTGGGAGGACGTCGACGAGGCCGTCGAGGTCATCGAGGACGCGCGGGAGCGGTTCGAGGCCACGGGCTGAGCCCGGGCCGATTCAGTACCCCTCGAGCACCTTCTCGAAGACCTGGAGCCCGGCGTCGATGGTCTCGGGGGCGGTGGCGAAGCTGAACCGGATGTGACCCTCGCCCATGGAGCCGAAGGCCGAGCCCGGGGCCGTGACCAGGCCAGCGTCGAGGAGCTTCATGGCCAGGTCCATGCTGGTCTCCTGGACGTCGACCCGGGGGAAGGCGTAGAACGCACCGGTCGGCCGGACCAGGCTGACCCGGTCGAGGGCTTCAAGCCGCCGGCTGATCAGGTCCCGGCGTTCCCGGAGCTCGTCGACCATGCGGGTCACGTGGTCCTGGGGGCCCCGGATGGCGGCCACGGCGGCGTGCTGGGCCGGGGTCTGGGGCGCGGCGTACATGTGGTAGGCTACGATGCGGATCTTCTCGGCGAGATCGTCGGGGGCCAAAGCGTAGCCCAGGCGCCAGCCGGTCATCGCGTACCGCTTGGAGAACGTGTTCAGGTAGACCAGCTTGTCGACCTTGCCCAGCAGGCTGGCGTGGGGCTCGTCGTAGACGATGGCGTCGTAGGCCTCGTCGCTGAGGACCCAGAGGTCGTGCTCGTCGGCCAGCTCGGCGATCCCGTCCACGGTGGCCTCGTCGAGCGTGACACCTGTGGGGTTCGAGGGGCTGTTGACGATGATGGCCTTGGTGTCCGAGGTCACCTGCTCGGCCAGACCGTCGAGGTCGACCTGGAAGCCCCTCTCGTGGGGCATCGGGTAGGGGACCGAGGTGGCCCCGCACATCTGGACGTGGGGCCGGTAGAGCACGAAGCCCGGGTCGGGGACCAGCACCTCGTCGCCTTCCTGGACGATGGAGAACAGCGTGGCGAACAGCGCGGCCGTCGAGCCGCTGGTCACCGCGACGTTGCCGACGGTCGGCTCGGGCCAGCGGTCCTCGTACTCGCCAGCGATGGCCTCACGGAGCGCGGGGATCCCGGCCGTGGGCGAGTACCGGTTCTTGCCCTGCCGGGCAGCCTCGATGAAGGCCTCGATGACGTGCCCTGGCGGCTGGACGTGGGGTTCCCCGATGCCAAGGTGGATGGCATCGTCGCTGGCAGCCTCGAAGAGCTTGCGGATCCCCGACATCCCCAGGCCTTCGATCCGGGAGGCGAACACAGGTCCCCGTAGCCCCGGGAGGCGAAAGTAGCTTGCGGCGATGTGCGAGGGCGTGGCAGGGGACCTCACGGGAGCCGGAGCAGGCGCTCTAAGCGTCGCTACGGGCTGCCGGAGGTGGCCGGGGGCCCAGGCTCGCCCCAGCCGGGTCAGCGTCCCTGATGGTGGGGGCGGGGACTGGCCGGGAGGCCGCTGGGACCGGACGCTTCGACCCCCGGACCGGTCAGACCTATAGGGAGGGTGCCGTTTAGCCGGCCCATGGACCTGGTCGTCGAGGGGACGACGTTGACCAACGACGGTCCACGACCGATCCGCCTGGGGATCCAGGAAGGCCTGTTCGTGGACCCACGAGATGCGCCGGCCGACCTGACCTACGAGGACGGCTACCTCTTCCCGGCGGCCATCGACATCCACGTCCACTTCCGCGACCCCGGCTACCCCGACAAGGAGGATCTGACCAGCGGGACGAAGAGCGCAGCCTACGGCGGGGTTGGCCTGGCCTGCGACATGCCCAACACGGATCCTGCCACCATGACCGTCGAGGCCT
>CAYXGD010000014.1:0-19704 GCA_964464425.1 uncultured Thermoplasmatales archaeon | reverse complement strand
GCGTTCAGCATCATCACCTTCCTCCACGTGGTCGTCGGCGAGCTCGCCCCCAAGAGCATGGCCATCCGCTACCCGGTGCAGACGACCCGGAGCTCGGCCTGGCCGATGGTGTTCTTCTACTACCTCTCCTGGCCGTTCATGAAGCTCCTGAACGGCGCTGCGCTGCTCCTGCTCAAGGCCCTGGGCATCCAACAGCCGACCCCGACCGAGATGGCTCACACCGAGGAGGAGATCGAGAGCCTGATCTCCCGGGTCGGTCCCGGTCAGGTGTCCTCGCGGCTGGCCCGAGAGGTCCTCTCCAACGTCTTCTGGTTGCGCCGGTTGACCGTGCGGCAGATCATGACCCACCGGACCCAGGTCGTGGCCTTGGACCTGGAGGCTCCGTTGGAGGAGAACCTCGAGCGGGCTCGACGGTCCGGGTTCGCCCGGTTCCCCGTGATCAGAGGCAACATCGACCGGGTCGTCGGCGTCGTCCACCTCAAGGACCTGGCGTTCCTGGATGAGACCGAGACGTCGAGCCAGGTCCTCGACCAGATCGCCCATCCTCCGGTGGTCGTCCCCGAGACCACGCCCCTGGATCAGGCCTTGCTTAGCTTGCTCGACGCGAAGAACAAGATGGCGATCGTGGCCGACGAGCATGGGGGGACCGAGGGGATCGTGACCACGGAGGACATCCTCGAGGAGCTGGTCGGTGAGATCGAGGATACGTTCAACGAGGAGACCCCGGATGCTGTCCGCCTCCCCGATGGCCGCCTGCTCATCCGAGGGGATGCGGCGTTGCACGACCTGGAGGAGGACCTGGGTCTGACCAGCGACGAGCCGGATGTGTCCACGGTCAGCGGTCTGCTGGTCGCCGAGCTGGGCCGTGTCCCGGCCCGGGGCGAGAGCCTGGAGCTCGAGGGCTGGCGCCTGACGGCCACCGACGTGACCCGGCGCCGGGTCCTCCAGCTGATCGCCAAGCCGTTGGAGCCGCCCGAGCCTCCGGACGAGGAGGACGAGGAGGGCACCGACCCGGCCGAGGAGATGTGAGGTTCACGGGCCCAGGCCGTCCGGTGGCTCGGTCCCCAAGGGCTGCGGCATCTGGACACGGTCACCCCGCCGGCACGTCCACACCAGCAGGACAGCGTGGTCCATCGCCTGCGGGTCGCGCAGGTAGTTGGGGAGAACGGCCACCGGCGTGAACCCCTGCCGCAGTTGCGGGGTCAGCACCGGGTCGTGGCGCTTGCCGGCGGCCACCTCCTGGATGTAGGCCGCCGGCGTCAGCCCGGCGTCCCTGTAGGCCTCCGCGTAGCCGGCCAGGCGGCCACCGAGGGCGATCCCCCAGAGGCCCAGGTGCCTGGCCAGGACCTTGCGGGCCCGGTAGAGCAGCCCGGAGATGCCCAGCCCCCGGGCCTCGGGGGCGACCATGAGCTCCATGCCGTAGAGGCACCGGCCCTCCGGGTCGTGGCCCAGCAGGTCCCCACCGCCGGTCAGCCCCATCCAGGTGTGTTGGGCGAGGGCGTCGTCGACCTGGACCAGGAGGGCCGAGGCGGTGGCCACGATCTCACCGTCGAGCTGGACGACCATCTGGCCTTCAGGGAAGATCTCCAGGTGGCGTTCCAGCTGGCCCGGCTTCCACCGGGTCATCTGGTCGCATCCGAAGCTCTGGGCGTGCAGACGCTCCACGGCGTCGATGTCGCCGGGAGCCAGTTGGGTGAGCCGGAGAGCCCCCATCGCATCGGCCCCTACCGCTTGAGGGCCCATAGATGTTAGCAGGTCCAGGTGACGGGGCCCCAGCCTGGACCCATGTTGCACGTTCTGACCACAGGGTTTTAAGGGGGTGAGGGAGACACCGGGGGTTGTGCGAGCCCGCGTCCTCCTCGCCCTGCTGGCTTCCGCCACCCTCCTGAGCGCCGGCTGCCTGGGTCAAGGCGGCCCGCCCGACGGGAACGAGAGCCTGGAAGGCCAGAACGCCACACCCGACGAGGGGAACCGTTCCGGCAACGCCTCCGACCAAGGCCCGGGCGACGAGAGCGGGGACGGCAACGAGACCGGCTCGGGGAGCGATCAGGGCGAGGAGGACGGCGAGACCTCCGACGGGAACAGCTCCGGGCCCTCGGACCCGCCGGCCGCATGGCCGCCGGTCGGCGAGGCCAGCATCCGCCCGGGGGTCCAGGTCACCTCCGATGGGCGGCAGTGCACCTCCAACTTCCTCTACCGGACCCCGGACAACCGGACCCTGATGCTCGGCATCGCGGCCCACTGCGTGGCGGAAGGTTCCAGCGACAACGTCGACGGTTGCGACACCTCCAACAAGCCGGTCCCGCTGGGCAGCGAGGTGAGGATCAGCGGGGCCAACGCGCCAGGGGTCCTCGTCTACTCCTCCTGGCTGACCATGCAGGCGGTCAACGAGTCCAGCCAGGCGGCTTGCGCCGGCAACGACTTCGCGCTCGTGGCCATCTCGCAAGGCGATCGCGGCAACGTCCATCCAGCCGTCCGGTACTTCGGCGGCCCGACGGGCATGGCCGGGTCGCCCGGCGTGGGGGACAAGGTCATCTGGTACGGCAACTCGGGCCTGCGAGGCGGGGTCGAGCAGACCAACGACCACGAGGGCTACGTGATCGACACCAGCGGCTGGTCGGCCAACGTGTACACCCTCTCACCTGGCGTGCCCGGTGACTCGGGCTCGGGCATCATGACCGGCGACGGGCAGGCCCTGGGCGTTCTCAGCACCGTCGAGCTCAGCCCACGGGCTGGCTCCAACGGGGTCGCCCTCCTCCAACCCGCCCTCCAGTACGCCCAGCAGAACGCCGGGCTGGACGTTGACCTGGTGACCTGGCAGCAGCTCGACGAGGGCCGGCTGCCGTAACCGGTCGATCGCCGTCAGCTGTTCCCCTCGATCTCCACGTGCTGGGCCAGCTCTTCGACCGTCCTCAGGTCGGCGAAGCGGTCGGCCGGGTCCTGACCCCAGGACCGCCCGAGGAACGCGCCTGCCGCAGCGCACGCCGTGGCCAGGGCATCGGCCAGGCCTTCACCGCCCAGACGGGCGTGGAGGAGGCCGGCGTCGAAGACGTCCCCGGCGCCGGTGGGGTCGTCGATCGCCAGGGCCGGTGGCCGGGCCGCCACAGCGTGCCGACCGTCGACGCCGACCGCACCGTCGGCCCCCAAGGTCACGATCGCGACCGCGCCCGTCCGCTCGTGCAAGGCGTGTGCGGCGCTGGACGGATCGTCCTCACCGGTCAACGCAGCCACCTCCTCGAGCGTCCCCCGGACGTGGCCCGTCCGTGGGAGGGGGACCGAGCCATCCTCGTGGCCGATCTCCCGCCACCCCAGCAGGTTGGGGGAGCCCAGACGGCGCACGCTGCCTTGCAGATCGAGCAGGCTGACAGCGGTGGGAGGCGCCTCGAGGCTGGCGGGGATCTCGCCCAGGACAGGCCCCAGGAGCAGGCCTTCGTAGCTGTGGAGGCGTTGAGGCGAGCTGATCGCCTGCCGGGGCCCGGGCCGGGCCCACTGGCGCCGTTCCTGGCCATCGTACTCGTTGAGGAACTGGGTGCCCGGCCATGCCAACCGGAGCTCGTCCATGGCTACGCCGGTCCGCCGGAGCCAGATGTAGGCTCGCAACGGCGCGTGGCCCATGGGGTGGACCTCGTGGCCGAGGGCTTGGAGGGCCAGGCTCGCGTAGAGCAGGGTCCCGCCAGGTCGCCGGGCCGAGATCAGCCCGGCCCGGTTGAGATCCTTGGTGGCGTTCCCGACGACGCAGACCCGGGCCACGCGGGGCTATCGCTGAGGACCGTCAAGAAGATAGGGAAAGGAGATGGCCACTGGGCGCGGCCCGACCATCGGCCCCCGGCTTAGACGCCGGTGACCTGCTTGAGCGCGTCGATGATGCGCTCGTAGGTCTTGTCGATGGTCTCGTCCTCGAGCCCGGTGTTGAGCAGGACGCAGGCGCTGTGCTCGACCTCCTGGCGGAAGAACTCGGCCTGGCGCTCGTGGTCGGGCTTGAGCAGGTAGGGGTTGTACCACGCCTCGTGGTCGTAGGTGCCCCACTTCTCCTTGGGGCCGGCGCCCGGGAGGATCTGGTACTTGCCCTCCCGGAGGACCTCGACGGCCTCGTCGGGGTCCAGCCAGACCTCCGCGGGGGACTCCTCGTCCCGGCGGAGCAGCACGACCAGGCTCATGGGGGCCTCGTCAGCGACCTTCTCCTCACCGAGCATCCACTCACGGGGGATGATCGCGCGGCTGTTCCCGAACTCCCAGAACTGCGGCTCGCCGTCGTCGTCCACGGGGACGTTCTCGAGCTTGCAGCGTCGGAAGATCGGCCGGAGCCACTCCTCCTCCTCGGCGTTCTCGGTGCGGACGTAGAGCGAGCGCTCGGGCTGCGTGACGACCAGGGGGGCCTCGGAGTCGGGGTTGGTCGGGTGCTTGATGTAGATCCAGTCATCCCCGATGATCCGACCCTTGGGGTGCTGGAAGAGCTTGTTGACCTGGGTGGTCTTCCCGGTGCCGGTCGGGGCCACGATCACGATGCCGTGGCCGTCGACCTCGGCGCAGGCGCCGTGGATGGAGTGGGTGTTGAACTTCTCCTCGAGGACGATGGCCGCCATGCCCAGGGCCCAGGACTTGCACTGGCCGTAGTACTCCGTGTTGACGAAGAGGGCCTGGTTGAGCTCGGGGCAGTAGTAGGCGTGGGGATCTTCGCCGGGGACCCCGGAGACGCTGAAGATCTTGCCGTGGGGCAGGATCGAGTCGTCGTTGGGGCCGGGCCACCAGTTCTCCTTCCAGAAATCGTACTGGTGGCGGGAGTTGCCGATGTACCGGATCAGCACCCCGTTGATGTTGGCGTCCCACTCGAACCGGCGATCGTAGGGCAGGTGGTCGCTGACCTTATCGAGCAGGGCCTGGAACGTCTCGACGGAGACGTCCTTGGTGGCCGGGCAGCGCCCGATCTGCTCGGTGTGGTAGTTGTCGAGGTCTTCCTTCGCGTCGGCGGTGACCATCTTGGTTGCCAGGTGATCTCCCCCTGTGTTCATGGCCGTCCCGGACGGCCGAGGTCGTTGGCCTGGCTCCGGGGGGTCAGGGCGTGGCCAAGCGAAGGGGGAGCCCGCCTTAAAATGTTGGTCGCCGCCAAGGGGTCAGGACCGGTAGTCCTTCTGGACGACCTCGGCCCAGATGCCCCGGACGCCGGTGAGCAGGACCGAGGTCCCCTCCTTGAGCTCCATGCTCAGGGTCCAGTTGCCCACCTGGGCCGGCCGGGCTTCGGCGAACGAGAACCCGGTGTCCCGGGAGAACGCGTCCTCGTCGAGCTCGTAGTGGACGGTCCCGTTGGGATCCCTCAGGGTCAACCGGTTGTCCGGCGAGCCGTCCTGGGTGCGACCGACGAACCCGCGGACCTCGACGATCTCGATCGGGTCCTCGACGGTGAGGTTCAGTGTCACGTTGGCCGGCCCCTTGTAGGTCTCCCGCGGGGCCAGGCTGCGCGATCTGGGGAGCTCCATGGGACCGTGGTAGGTCTCGCCCCAGGCTTGGAGCTCCCAGTCGAGCTGCGGGGGCTCGTCGGGCACCTGGCGGAGCTCGAGCTCGGTGAGGAAGGCCACCAGGGGCGCGTAGGTCCACGACCCTACGATCCGGCCGGTCTCCAGGAGCTCAGCCTCCACCCGGAGGGCCACGGTCCGGGTGTCGTCGGGAAGCGTGTAGCCTCGGACGAGCTCGACGGTCGTGGAGAACCGCCGGTCGTCGGTGCCGACCAGCGTGGTCCCGGCCCACGTGGTGCTCTCCCCCAAGGGCCAGCTCCACATCTTGGAGATCAGGGGGTTGAGGAGACCCGACTGGGAGGCCAGGTCGCTGGATCGGAGCTGGTGGAACGGGAGGGCGGCCTCCCGGTCCTCGAGCTCGACGGTGTTCAGGAACGCGTGCTGGATGCCCTGTTGACCAGGAGCCCGTTCGGTGAACACCATGGTCATGTTGTCGGCAGCCAGCGCGCCGCCCTCGACCCGTGTGATGGCGTCGTAGGTCCACCAGCGACCGAGCGTCCACTTGGGTGGCTGGTTCCAGCCGGGGTGCTCGGTCATCTCGACCAGGCGCCAGGTCTCCGTGTCCTCGCCGGCGGTGATCTCGATCTTGCTGGGGATCGTCGGCTGCTCGAGGTACTCGACCGTGGCCAAGCCTTGGCCGTCCGGACCTGTGGCCGTCAGGCGGAAGGACCGCTGGCCCTCGAAGGGCTCGGTGGCGTTGTCCAGCGCCTCGACGCCGACCGTGGCCTCGCGGACGGCGGCCACGGCCTCGGCCTCGTAGCTCTCGCCGTCGATCAGGGGGAACGAGACGAAGCCCTTCCATTCGAGGGCCCTGGGTGCACCGCTGGCCGCCAGCTCGGAGAAGGGGCTGTCGATCGTGCGGGTCCCGTTGTAGACGACCAGGTCGTACCCTGGTCCGGTGGGCCGGTCGTAGACCATGAGCTGCTGGGTCTCCGGCCCGTCCCCTCGATCGATCTCGTAGGTCAGGAGGAGCCCGGAGGCCGGCTGGGTCGGGGCCTCGAGCGTGTACGCCTCCTCCCCATCGAGGCATCCGGCCAGGGGGACGGTCAGGAGCAGGACCGCCAGCAGCAGGTCTCGCATCGGGCCAGCGACAACGAGGGCCCCGTTAAGCGTTTCCGTATCCCCCGGTGGGGGACCAGGCCCGGGTCCCAGGCCGCGCCGAGCGTCACGGCCGGCTGCGGGCGAGGGCCCCGTCGTCGCCCATGATCGGCACGACGTCGGTCACGTCCAGGCTGAAGCAGAGATCGACGTCGGCGCCGCGGCCGTGCTCGCGGAGCTTGGTGGCCGACGTGCTGGCTTCCAAGCGGTCGAGGTACCCGTCGAGGTCGGGGTCCTGGCCCCGGAGCCGGGCGGCGAGGTACTCGCAGCAGGCGTCGTCGTCCCGGGTCGGCTTGCCCATCCACCCCGAGGCCACCAACGCGACGTCGTCCTCATCGAGGGCCTCGACGAGGGCGGCCGCGTTGACCAAGCCGCCGGCTACGACCCGGCCTGCCGGCTTGGCAGCCAGGAGAGCCTTGGTCCCGTTGGTCGTCGTCATCACGACCTCCTTGCCCGAGAGGTCCATGTCGGCCAGGGTCGCCGGCGAGTTGTCCACGAAGCCCTCCAGGACGCCTCGGGCCCGTTCCCCCACGCGGACGACCTGGCGACCGTCGGCCTCGAGCTGCTGGGCCAGGTCCAGGGCGGCTTCGGGCGTCGCGACCGGGTGGACCCGCGTCGCGCCACGGTCGAGGGCGATGGCCACGGTGCTGGTCGCCCGGAGCACGTCCACCACGAGGGCGGCCTCGTCGTCCCGGAGCTGGTCGACCTGGCTGCGTTGGAGGATGCGGACCCTGGGCACGGCGCTGCAAGGGCGCTCCCCCGGTTTGAAGGGTGGCCTGCGGCCCCGACACGGCCACCCACAAGACCCATATGCCGGACGGCCGGTCATCCTGGTTCCGTGGCCCCAACCGACGGTCGCTCCCGTGTAGAGAGAGCGACCACGGAGCACTCGGACGACGAGATCCTCTCGGTCCTGGAGCCGGAGGTGGCCGGGTGGTTCACGGAGCGGTTCGACGGTTTCACCCCACCCCAGCGGTACGCTGTCCGCGAGATCCACGACCGACGCAACGTCTTGATCAGCTCGCCGACCGGCTCGGGCAAGACGTTGTCGGCCTTCCTGGCGGCGATCAACGAGCTGGTGGCCAAGGCCAAGACCGGCGAGCTCGAGGACCGGGTGCACGTCCTGTACGTCTCGCCGCTCAAAGCGCTCAACAACGACATCGAGCGCAACCTCCAGGGCCCCTTGGCCGGCATCCAGGATCGCCTCGAGGCCGAGCACGGGGACGTCCCTGAGATCCGGGTCGGGGTGCGCACCGGCGACACGCCGCGTAGCGAGCGGCAGAAGATGACCCGGACCCCGCCGCACATCCTGATCACGACACCGGAGAGCCTGGGGATCGTGCTCAACGCGCCGACGTTCAGCCAGAGCCTGGAGGAGGTCGGCTGGCTCATCGTCGACGAGGTCCATGCCTTGGCCGAGAACAAGCGGGGCACGCACCTGATGCTCTCCCTGGAACGGCTCTGCCATCGGATCCGGGCGACCACCGGCGGGGACGAGCCGACACGGATCGGGCTCTCGGCCACCGTTCACCCGCTGGAACGCATCGCCCGGTTCCTGGCCGGCCGGGCGGCCGACGGCCAGCCCCGCGGCTGCCTGCTGGTCGACGTCTCCTACACCAAGGACCTCGACATCGAGGTCCTGTGCCCGATCGAGGACCTCATCGCCGCACAGCACGACGAGGTTCACACCGGCCTGTACGAGGCCTTGGACGAGTTGATCGAGGCCCACCGGACCACCTTGGTCTTCACCAACACGCGAGCCGGGACCGAGCGGGTCGTCCAACACCTCAAGGACCGGTGGGGCGAGGCCTCCGAGGATCTGATCGGTGCCCATCACGGCTCGATGGGTAAGGATACGCGCCACGAGGTCGAGGAGAAGCTCAAGGCCGGCGACCTCAAGGCCGTGGTCACGAGCACGAGCCTGGAGCTGGGCATCGACATCGGGTACGTGGACCAGGTCGTCCTGCTCTCCTCGCCCCGCGGTGTGGCCCGCGCCCTGCAGCGCATCGGACGCAGCGGCCACCAGCTCCACGCTACCAGCCGCGGCGTGCTCGTGGCCCTGGACCGGGACGATCTGGTGGAATGCACGGTCATCGCCGAGGAAGCCCGCCAGGGCCGGTTGGACAGCCTGGAGGTGCCGACCGGCTGCCTGGACGTCCTCTGCCAGCACCTGGTCGGGATGAGCCTGCACAAGGTCTGGGACGTGGACGAGGCCCTGGGCATGATCCGCCGGGCCGACCCGTACGCCGACCTGCCGGAGGACGACCTCCTGGGCTGCCTGGACTACCTCTCCGGCCACGAGGACCTCGAGAGCTACAACGTCTACCCGAAGATCTGGTGGGACGAGGAGGAGGGCCGGCTCGGCCGCCGGGGGAAGAAGACCCGCCCGATCTACTACACGAACATCGGCACGATCCCCGATAGCACCCAGCTCTCGGTGATGGCCGGCGATACCTTCGTCGGGCAGGTCGAGGAGGAGTTCGTCGAGAACCTGTCCAAGGGCGACGTCTTCACCCTGGGTGGCTCGACCTGGGAGTACCGGGGAGCCAGCCCGCTCAGGGCCCGTGTCAGCCAAGCCGGTGGCCAGCAGCCCACCGTGCCGGTCTGGTACAGCGAGCAGCTGCCGGTCACGTTCGAGGCCGCCCAGCGCGTCGCTCGCTTCCGGCAGGCGGTCGGCCAGCGCCTGGCGGAGCACGGCAGCCAGGCGACCGTCGGTTGGCTCCAGGAAGCCTACCAGCTCGACGAGCCGGCCGCCCGAGCGCTGGCCGCGTACTGCCAGGAGCAGCTGGACTACGTCGGGATACCCGACGAGGGGACCGCGCTGGTCGAGGAGCACGTCGACGAGCAGGGCCAGGCCAACTACATCTTCCACACCCCCGTGGGCCGGCGGGCAGCCGAGGCCCTGGCGCGAGCGTGCGCCCACAAGGTCGAGCAGATGAAGGGGTGCGACGCCTCGTGGAGGGTCAACGACCAGGGGTTCGTGCTCACCCTGGGTGGCCGGACCCGGCTGACCGTCGAGGAGGTCCGCGGGCTCTTCCTGATCGATCTCGTGCCCACGCTCCACGACGCCATCGACGACGCCGAGCTGCTCCGTCGCCGGTTCCGGCACGTGGCCGGGCGCAGCCTGATGATCCTCCGCAACTACCTGGGGACGGACATCAGCGTGGGCCGTCAGAACGCCCAGGCCCGCAAGCTGTTGCGCCACCTCCAGCGGACCCGTCCCGAGAGCCCGGTGCTCAAGGAGACCTACCGGGAGATCCTTCACGACGCCTTGGACATCGAGCACGCCAAGGCCTACCTGTTCCGGTTCATCAGCCGCCAGGCCGAGATCCGGTTCGTCCGGGGCCTTCCGGGTCCCAGCCCGTTCGCGTTCAACCTGGTGGCGGCGACCAACGCCGCCGCCGTGCTCAGCGACGAGCGGCGCGAGGCCCTGGCGGGCTTCGACCAGACGGTCAAGGCCGCCATCGCCTCCCAGCAAGCCTCCCCCTGACGGCCAGCGGACGCCGCCCGCTAGCCCTGGACCTTGCCAACCTCACGGTTCTGCCGGATAGAAACCCTCAAGGCCTTCGGCGAGGCGTGAAGGTCGAGGGATGGGCATGCACAGGATATTCTGGATCTTGCTTCTCGTGGCACCCGCGCTGACCGGGTGCATCGCCGGCGATGCTGAGGAACGTCACCTTCCGACCCTGGGGGATCAGGGCTTCCAGGTCTCGAGCTTCGTCCAGGACCTAGAGGACGTGGCCGGGACCAGCCTGGTCACGGCTCGGGTCGACAGCCTCCAGGTCGAGGTCAACCAGAGCCGCGCGACCCTGGTCGAGTGGCGATCGTTCACCGCCGACGAGGGCCGTTGCGAGCTGGTGTCCACCATGGTCTACGAAGGTCAGGGGACCGGCGGGTTCCTGGCCCACCGTCAGGACCAACCCTGCCCGCTGGCCGTGACCAGCAAGCCCTCGGTGGCCGAGGTCGTCGCCTTGGTCGACAGGGTCTCGCTCACCCAGCTCGACGCGAGCATCACCGGCGGGGCGCCCGTCTACTCGATCAGCCTGGCCGGGTACTGCTCGTACGATGCCAGCGGTGACCAGGATGCGGTCCACGTCTGGAACGGTGCCGGCGTCTCCCAGGACACCGGCCAGGTCCGCTGCGGCGGCGGCCAGGGCTCGGCCCTCACCCTCCAGGTGACCGGTCCGCAGACCGCGCCGGGGGCCAACGCGACGCAGAGCTACATCATCCTGGAGCACGTGGCGCCTCAGGGCGGCGCGTAGGCCCGGCGCTAGCAGCCACGGGCCGGGGTGACACAACCACCAAGCCCGGCCGGGGCGATCCAAGCGGCGTGCCTCCCCGATCGCTCGGCGCGCTGCTGGTGGTGCTGGTGGTCCTGGGACCGGTCGCCCAGGCCACCGTGGACCTGACCGCCAGCATCAGCTTCGACGCCCGGGATCGCTACACGCTGCGGATCCAAGCCGTCCACGCCGACGAGCACGGGGTCGACCAGCGGGCTGCCGTGGACCGCGATCAGGACGGGACGGTCACCGGCGAGGAAGCCTCCCGTTACAAGGCTGAGCTCCAAGCGACCCTGGAGGACCCGGGTGCCACCGGCCACCGCCTGGATGGCCACCGACCGACCACCATCGACGTCGCCAGGATCCAGACGGATGGGTTGATCGGGGACGTCGACCAGGACGGCGCCGTCCACCTGGTCGTCTCGGCCCGCTACACGTACGCGCTGAACACCACGGGGGAGGTCGTCTTCCAGGTCCAGCGGGACCGACCCCCCGGTCACGTCAACGAGACCCTCGTCCTCCACGCCCCGGACCGCCATCGGGTCACCGACCTCTGGAACATCAGCGGCCCCGGCGGCAGCCCGGAGGTCACCAACCAGACCGGCGACGGCCACGTGCGGGTGACCGGCGTGCCGACCGGGAGCTGGCGGCTGACCCTGGTACCGAGGGACCCGAGCGTCGCCGTCCACCCGTCCAGCGATCAGGGCGAGGGAGGCAACCGATCCGGGGCCACCGACCCCAACGGCACCCCGCCGGCGACCGGCGAGCCGTTGCATCGGATCCAGCCGCCCGAGCAGGCGCCCAGCCCCGGGGCCGTGACGCTGTTGGTCGTGCTCGCGCTGGGAGCCATCGGCCGCCATGGGCCCCGCCGCAAGCCTTGATACGTTGGAACAACTCTCCAGTTGTTGATGTCTGCCGATGGGGAGGAGGGTCGTCACCCGGTCGAGGGCCTCAAGGCCCTGGGCTTGACCCAGTACGAAGCCTCGGTGTACGAGTTCCTGCTGGGTCACGGGGCCATGGAAGCCCGGGCCATCGCGCGGGGTGCCGATGTCCCGTCCGGGCGCATCTACGACGCCCTCCACGCCCTGGCCGACATGGGCGCCGTCGAGATCATCCCTGGTCGGCCGAAACGGTTCAAGGCCCAGCCACCCGGCGTGGCCCTGGGCGAGCTGCTCTCCCAGCGCCGGGTCGAGATGGATCAACGGTTCGACGAGATGGCGCGGGAGGCCGCCCGGCTCGAGAGCCAGCTTGGCCCCAAGGCCCGCGAGGAGCCCCGGCCGGTCCTCAACGTGAGCATCGGGGAGGAGAAGGGGCACGCCTTCCTGGCCACCCAGGTCGCTCGAGCCCGGGAGCAGATCGAAGCCACGCTCCGGTTCGATGTCAAGCTGGAGCCCAAGGACGTCGAGGTCTTCCGTTCGTTGGCCCAGGCCGTCGATCGGGGGGTCCGCGTGCGGGCGGTCCTGCCCGACGAGGACCTGGCTCGGGCCATCGAGAGCCCGCTAGCCGCCGAGGTGCTCAAGCTGCTCGGGCCGCACCTGGGCGATGGTTTGGGCGTGCGGCTCTCACCCCAGGCGGTCGTGCCCTTCACGGTGATCGACCGGGAGAGCGTCGCCCTGGCGGTGAAGAACCCGCTCCAGCCCGAGCGCTACTTCGCCTTCCTGTTCGTCCACGACCCACCGTTCGCCCGGAACCTGTCGGAGAAGTTCGACGAGCTGTGGGAGGCCGCCGAACGGGATGTGGTGGAGGCGCTGGACGCCGCCGAGGAGGTCGCCGCCAGCTTCGAGCCGTGAGGCGGGCCTACTCGCTGAGCCGGAACCCGACCTCGACCTTGGCCTGGTACTCGGAGACGCCGTCGTCCCCGATGCTGCCGCGCTCCTCGATGACCTCGAACCAGCTCAGGCCCTCCAGGGTGTCCTGGGCACGTTCGATCGCGTTGTCCACGGCATCGGAGAAGGAGTCGCTCGAGATGCCGACCAGCCGGATCGTCTTGTAGACACGGTCTGCCATGGACCGGCGAAGCACGAGCCGCGTTGATAGGCGTTGCCGTTCGCCTCGGTGGCGCTTGCCCCAGCGACCACCCGGGCACAACAACAGTTATAGGGTGGTTCGTCGCCCACGCGCTATGCGACGGGGCCTGATCCTGCTGATCGCGCTGGCCATGCTCTCGGCCGGCTGCATCGGAGCCATCGACGACGCCGACGACCTCGACCAGACCTCCGCGCTGCCCGGCACGGGCGACGTGGTCGACCTGCCCATCGAGCAGGTGATGACGGCGACGGAGACGGTGGTCGACGCGGCCGTCGGGTACACCAACGACCTCTACGAGCCGACCATGGAGGTCTCCGACAACGGCGTGATCTACGTCACCGGCCACACGATCCTGGTCGACACGACCGGGGCCCCGGTCTTCAAGAGCGCCGACGGGGGCGAGTCCTGGGAGCAGCTGCCCTTCGCGGCCTCGGCCCAGATGCCCGCCGGGATCCACGGCGCGACGCCGCCGCCCAGCGACGAGATCTTCCTGACCGCTGGGGACGACGGTTGGCTCTACGGCGTCGACATCACCGCGGCGACCTTCCCGGTCAACGCCTGGTCCGGCGACGGCGCAGAGCACGCCTACCACAACCCCAACGCCTACGACCGCGTAGAGTCGACCTCGGCCGGGCCCTGCAGCGCGGCCAGCCTGAACGATCGGCCCTGGGGGGCCTACGCCAACGGGACGCTGCTGATGGTCAACAACCCCGGCGGCGGCCCGATGCAGATCGGTGCGATGGGCGTGCCCCCGGCCACCTACGTCGGCGCGCCCGGGAACCCCGCCACCGGCCCGACGTGGAACACATGCGCGAGCACCGGTGGGTACATCCCCGGCATCCCGGACATGCGTGAGGATCTCTTCTTCGGCGTGCCCCAGACCGAGGATGGCAAGCTGCACGTCGTCACCGGCTACGCCGACGACCTGTTCGCCGTCGAGCAGCGCCACGTCTTCGAGGTGACCAACGCCGGCGGCGGCACGAGCAACTACGGCCAGGTCGTCTTCGATCAGGAAGGCACCATGTTCGTCGGCATCCGGAACAACACCGGCCAGGAGGTCGAGGAGGACGGCTTGCTCGGTCCGACGACCAGCATCGAACCGGTCGACGGCCGGCTCAAGCTGGCGGTCAGCACCGACGACGGCCAGACCTTCGAGACCCTGACCCTCGGCCTGAGCTCGCCGGCGACCTCGATCTACATGGATGGCAACATGGCGGGCCCCGGGGCGCTGCTCACCTGGGCCCAGGATGACGGGGAGAACGGGACCGACTGGTACGCCGCCCACCTGTTCGTGGGCCCCGACGGCACGCCGGTCGTCGAGGACGCGACCCTGATGATCGACGACGGTCCGCCGCCATCGGCCCACGTCCAAGGCGCCGCTGCCGGTCCCGACGGTCGCGCCTACATGGTGACCTTCCACGGCGGCTACACGCCGGCCGACCGGGCCACCCCGCTCCACGTCTGGATCCAGCAGGACGGCCCCACGCTGCCGGTCGATGGCAGCAGCTGATCGGAGGTCAGCCAGGGTGCCTCGGCTGCCGGCCCGGCCACGCGGCGGGGCCGGCGGTCCCGGCGATCAGACGATCTGGACGTCGGCCGGGAAGGTGCGTGTCCGGCCGTTGTCGGTCACGCAGGTGACCGCGTCACGCTGCAGGCCGTCGACCGCGTTGTCCTCCTCCCAGACCTCACCGTCGCCAGCGACGACGTAGAGCCCGTCGTAGCTGACGTCGCTGTCGTCGCCGACCTCGTCGCAGCCAGGCGTCTGGGCGGTCACACCCGGAGCCATGGTCAGCCCCAGGATCATCAAGCTCAGGATAGCGGTAGCGATGCGCATCCGTGGTTCCTCCCGTGATGCCCGAGCCAGAGGCCCTGACCTGGCTCAGGTGCCTCCCCAGGACCCCCGGCCCGAGCAGCCCGACAACGGGACACCCTGACATGGTGCTTGCGTCACCACCGAGCGAGGTCCTCAACGCTCGTCAGGCCACCACTTCAGCGCGTAGCGCCAGCGACCTTCCTGCTGGAAGAGCCGGCGGAGCGCCGGGCGGACCCGGTCGTCGATGGTTAGCTGGCCCGGCGGGACGGCGCTCTGCCCGATGACCCGCCTGCCGTCAGGTGCGTCCAGGCGGACGATGGCGACGTCGTAGGGCCCAGCTGCCTCGTGCTGGGCCAGGAACTCGCCCGGCGGGCCTGCGTGGATGGTGGTCACGGCCTCGACGGTGCCAGGGCCGGTCGCGCGGACGCCGTAACGCCTCTCCGGGTCAGCCTCGTAGGTCTCCATGGAGACGTAGGCCCCCTGGGAAGCCTGGGCCCAGGGGACGGTCTCGGTGTCCGTGAGCTGGCGCCAAGCCTCGACGGTCGTGTCCTCGGTCCACGGATCCTCGAGGCCGTGGACCGGCACCTGGCCCGGGCCGAGCTCGACGAGCAGCGCCTGGCCGCGGCTCGGCGAGGCGACGTGTCGTGCCCCGGCCGAGACGGTCAGATCGTGGCAGAGCTCCAGCAGGGCGGCAGCAGCCCCGGCGTCGCCGACCGTTGGGGTCAGCTCGGTCCGGGGCTCGACCGGCAGCCGGGCTCTGCGGCCCAGGCGGCCGGCGGGCAGGACCAGGTGCTCGACGCCGTGGGACCCTACCAGCTCGTCGAGCGGCTCGAGCGGGGCGTCCTGGAGCCCCGTGGCGCCCCGTCGGTGGCTCGCGCGGACCGGGATGCCCTCGTCGCCGAGGACCAGGGCCACCCCCGCACCGCCGGTGGCCTCCCCGCCAGCCGCGATCAACGCCGGCCGGTCGGGGTCGGCGGCGGCCAAGGCGGCCAGGCCGGCATCTGGCCCCGTGTGCTCGACGACGGTGGCCTGCAGGCCCAGAGCGGTCGGGACCAGGCCGGGTTGGTCGGTGGCCTCGTCCAAGGCCAGGTGGATCCGTTCGACGGGTTCCAGGGCCGCAGGGGGGAGCTTGAGCGCCGCCTCGACGGCCAGCGTCAGCGGATCCTCGTCCCACCAAGGCAGGCGCAGGGCCTGGTAGCCCTGGCGTCGGTGCGCGCGGTCGAGCTGCTTGTCGGGCAGGCGGTGGAGGGGCAGGTGGACGGCGGCCTCGGTGATGCCCGTCATCGTGCACCTCCGTCAGGACCGGTGAGGACGTGGACGCTGCACGTGGCGCCGGACCCGCCGACGTTGTGGGCCAAGGCGGTCTGCGCGTCAGGGACCTGGCGGGGACCGGCCTGGCCCAGGAGCTGGTGGTGGAGCTCGTGGATCTGGCCGACGCCGGTGGCACCCAGCGGGTGGCCCTTGCCTTTGAGCCCGCCGCTCGGGTTGACGACGACCTGGCCGGCCTGGTCGGTGGCACCCTCGATGGTGGCCGGACCACCTTGGCCCTTGGCGACGAAGCCCAGGTCCTCGATGGCCAGGATCTCGGCGATGGTGAAGCAGTCGTGGACCTCTGCCAGGTCGATCCGGTCCGGTTCCACGCCGGCCTGGCGGTAGGCGGCCTCGGCGGCGTGGGTCGTGGCGTCCAGACGGGTCAGGCTCTCCCGCTCGTGGAGGGCCAGCGTGTCGGTGGCGGCGCCGCTGCCGGTGATCCAGGTCGGCTCGGCCTCGGCCTCGGCGGCGATCTGGGGGCTGGCCAGGACGAGCGCGGCTGCGCCGTCGGTGGTGCCGCAGCAGTCGTACAGGGTCAGCGGCGAGCAGACGGTCGGTGAGCCCAGGGCCTTGTCTTGGTCGATGGTCTTCTGGAACTGGGCCTTCGGGTTCTCGGCGGCGAACCGGTGGTTCTTGACGGCCACGGCAGCGCGGTGCTCGGCGGTGGTGCCGTGCTCGTGGGCGTGCCGGCTGGCCATCAGCGCGTAGACGCCAGGGAAGGTGGCACCGGCCATGCGCTCCCAGGGGGTCTCACCGGAGACGCCCAGCCAGTAGCCCCGCCGGTGGCGGGGTTGGTCGTTCATGCGCTCAAGACCGACGACCAGGGCCACCTCGACCATGCCCGATGAGATGGCTTGGACGGCCGAGCGGACGGCGAACCCGCCAGAGGCGCAGGCGTTCTCGACCCGATGGGCTGCCACACCCTCCAGGCCCTCGTAGGTGTTGAGCAGGGCGGCCGGGTTGCCCAGCTGGCCGCCGCCGAAGGCCAGCGAGGCCCACCACGCCTCGTCGACGTAGCCGGGATCCAGCCCGGCCTCGTCCACCGCGTCGTCGATCGCCTGGTGCACGTAGGGTAGGCTGTCGCCCTGCCAGGTGCCGAAGGGGGACATCCCGGTGCCGAGGACCGCGACCTTGGTCATGGGGGTTCGAGCCCGGCAACGGGATGGCGCAGAAAAAGGGGCAGGTCGCCGGGGACCACGGAGGGCGGCAGCCTACCGGCTGGATCACAGGGGAAAGGGAGAAGGATGGCCGCGGAGGGCGGCCGTGGTGACGCTTGCAGGATCAGGCCTGGCGCCGTCGTCGGGCAGCCAGGGCGGCAGCCACGAGGCCTGCGGGGATCGCCCATGGGCCTACGGGGATGCCGTTGCCGTCGTCGCCGTCGTCGCTGCTGTTGGTGCCACCGTCTCCGCCGGTGCCACCGTCGCTACCGGTACCGCCGTCGGTGCCGCCGGTACCGCCGTCGCCGCCGTCGGTCCCGCCGGTCGCGTCGGCCTGGACGCTGACGTCGATGGCGACGGTCCCTTCTGCGGAGCTGAACTCACCGGGCTCGCAGTTGCCTTCGCCGGAGACCCCGTAGTTGCCACCGGGGAAGGTAGCGGTCACGGTGACCTGCGTCGTGAAGCCGCTGGTCTGGCCGCTGGGCACGGAGACCTCGATGGAGGTGGGCTGGGTGCTGTTGTACGGCGGCGCCTGGTTGGCGGGGACCTGGGAGTTGTAGAGACCGGACGGGACCGTGTACTCCAAGCCCGCCGGGTTGACCGTGGGGGTCAGGCGGCTGGAGGAGGCGGTCACGTTGACGGGCAGGACCGCTTCTTGAGCGCAGCCGAACCCGTCTCCCATGAGCGTGATGTCGATCGGGACGCTCTGGCTCTGACCGCCGGTGATCGACACCGGCGAGTCGGGACCCGCGAGCGATACCGTGAACGTCGCTGAGCCTTGCGCGGCAGCCGCACCTGCGAGCGCGACCACGGCAAGGACGCTTAGCAACCCCAGAGATCTGAACCGCAAACCTGTCACCGGTCGCAGCAACCCCCCTACCCCCTTTTCTACGTTATGGAACTGGCCTCCAGGTGGAGGGGCCCCGAGGACGATAGGCTCCAGGGGAGACCTGCCCGGTTCGTCCTATGTCGCTTGCGCCGCCATGCGTGCCCTGAAGGCCCCCAAGCGCCCAGGTAGAGCTATGTCCCTGGTCCGTGCGGTCTGGCGCACCCTACACCGGAACCGGATGGTCAGCTCCCTCCTCGAGGTCCAAGAGGGGCCTGAGGCCTCGATCGAGGCAGGGTTCCAACTCAAGGATGAGTAGGCTCGGGGGGTCTCACCGTCGCCGGGTCATCTCGACCTCGGCGCTGTCGACGACCCCCCCGAAGGGCGGCTGGGGCTTGCGGACGGTGACCGTGGCTTGGTCCCAGCGCAGCGGCTCCAACGCCGAGAGCAGGTCGCTGGCCAGGCCCTCGAGGAGCGGATGGTCGCCGTCCTTGACCGTGGCTTCCACGCGACGATGGATCTCGCGGTAGTCGACCGTGCCCTCCAGATCGTGCTCGCGTCCGGGGTCGATGGGGAGCACGAGCTCGACGTCGACCTCGATGTGGTTGCCGACGATGCGTTCCTCCTCGGTGTGGCCGACCCGGCCGAAGACCCGGATGCCGTTCAGCCGGACCGTGGTCGGCGCGCTCAACCTGGGGCCTCCTCGATGCCTTGGATCACCCGGACGACGTCCCTGGTCTCGCGGACGTCGTGGACGCGGAGCACGTGGGCCCCCTGGGTGGTCCCGTAGGCCGCCACCGCCAGGGACCCGGCCAGGCGCTCGTCGAGCTCCCGGCCGAGCAGCTGCTTGAACATCGATTTCCGTGAGGCGCCGATGAGCAGGGGGTAGCCCAGCTCAGATAGGGTGGCCGTGGCGCGGAGCAGGGCCAGGTTGTCCTGGAGGCGCTTACCGAAGCCGAGGCCGGGGTCGATCACGATGGCCTCGCGGGGCACACCGGCCGCCTCGGCCTGGCCGGCCCGGGCGAGCAGGAAGTCGGTGACCTGGGCGACCACGTTCTCGTAGTAGGGGTCCCGCTGCATCGTCTTGGGCCGCCCCTGCATGTGCATGAGGACGAGGTCAGCACCGTGGTCGGCGACGACCTCGTGCATCCGCTCGTCGTCACGGGCGGCCGAGATGTCGTTGACGATGGTGGCCCCTGCGTCCAGGCAGGCCTCGGCCACGCCGGCCTTGCGCGTGTCGACGCTCACCGGCACGTCGAGGTGGGCCTCGAGCGCCTCGACGACGGGCAGGACGCGGTCGAGCTCCTCGTCCTCTGGGACGGGCTCCGAGCCAGGCCGGGTCGACTCTCCGCCGACGTCCAGGATCTGGGCCCCTTGCTCGACCATGGTCCTGGCTCTCTCGAGCGCGGCCTTGACGTCGGGGGTCCGGCTACCCGGGTAGAAGGAGTCGGGCGTGATGTTGAGGATGCCCATGACCAGGGGGCGTCCCTCGGCCTCGACGAGGTCCCTGATGTTGCCCATGATGCCCTCAGCGGTCGATGAGCTCCTTGGAGATGTCCAGGACCTCACCTGCGAGGTAGAAGCTGCCGAAGACGAGGATCGCGTCCTCCGGGTTGGCGGTGCCGAGCATGGTCTTGAGGGCCGTCTTGATGTTGCGGACCTCGCGGACCCGGGAGCAGTA
>CAYXGD010000013.1:0-20101 GCA_964464425.1 uncultured Thermoplasmatales archaeon | reverse complement strand
TCTGCAAGAGCCTGCTCGGCAAGGCCCACACGGTCATGGCCGAGGGCGGCGCGGCCGCCGCGCTTCGCAACCGGGACCCGCGGGACAACTGGAAGGTCCACATGCGGGACACGATCCGGGGCGCCAAGCTCCTCAACAACGTCCGCATGGCCGAGATCCACGCCAAGGAGGCCCCGGACCGGATCCGGGAGCTGGAGACCTGGGGTGCGGTGTTCGACCGGACCGACGACGGCTGGATCAACCAGCGGAACTTCGGCGGGCACCAGTACCCGCGCCTGGCCCACGTCGGGGACCGCACCGGCCTGGAGCTGATCCGGACCCTCCAGGACAAGGGGATCCACTCGGGCCTGGACATCTTCATGGAGACCACGGTCACCGACCTGCTCAAGGACGGCGACCGGGTCACCGGCGCGATCGCCTACGAGCGCGAGAGCGGCCAGGTCCACGTGTTCAAGGCCAAGGCCGTCGTCCTGGCGTGCGGCGGCACCGGCAAGGCCTACAAGGTCACCTCGAACTCCTGGGAGTACACCGGCGACGGGTTCGGCCTGGCCTACCGGGCCGGGGCCGAGCTCATGGACATGGAGTTCGTCCAGTTCCACCCCACCGGCATGATCTGGCCCCCCAGCGCCCGCGGCATCCTCGTCACCGAGGGGGTCCGCGGAGAAGGCGGCATGCTCAGGAACAGCCAGGGCGAGCGGTTCATGTTCGACAACGTGCCCGAGATGTTCCAGGGGGAGTACGCCGAATCCGAGGAGGAGGGCCAGCGCTGGCTCGACGGGGACGACGACGCCCGGCGCCCGCCTGAGCTCTTGACCCGCGATGTGGTGGCCCGCGCCATCCGCAAGCAGGTCAAGGAAGGCAAGGGCAGCCCCCACGGCGGCGCGTTCCTGGACATCAGCTGGCGCGAGGACGAGTACATCAAGCGCAAGCTCCCGTCGATGCACCACCAGTTCATGGAGCTGGCCGGGCTCGACATCACCAAGGAACCCATGGAGGTCGGCCCGACCTGCCACTACATCATGGGCGGCGTCCGCGTCGACCCCGAGACCCAGATGACCAACGTGGATGGCCTGTTCGCTGCCGGCGAGACCGCCAGCGGTCTGCACGGGGCCAACCGCCTGGGGGGCAACTCGCTCTCCGACCTGCTCGTCTTCGGCAAGCGAGCCGGCGAGTACGCGGCCAAGTGGGCCGCCGACCACGACGGGGAACCGACCGTCCCAGAGAGCGAGGTCCACGCCGCGCTCGAGGCCATGATGGCCCCGCTCAAGCGGACCGACGGCGAGAACCCGTACAAGGTCCAGGAGGACCTCCAAGAGCTCATGAACGACCACGCGGGCATGATCCGCGAAGGCCCTGAGCTCGAGACCGGCATCGAGAAGCTGGCCGAGATCAACGAACGCGCGGCCAACGTCGCCGTCGATGGCACCCGGCACTTCAACCCAGGCTGGCATACGGCCCTGGACCTGCGCAACCTGGTCATCGCCTCCGAGGCCATCGCCCGGTCAGCGCTGATGCGCGAGGAGTCCCGCGGCGCTCACACCCGGACCGACTTCCCCGACACCGACAAGGACGGGAAGTGGAGCAAGGTCAACATCATCACCCGCGAGGAGGGTGGCGAGATGGTCCTGGCCACCGAGCCGTTGCCCGGCTGGCCCGACCACGTCCGCGAGATCGTCGAGGAGGAGCCCGAGGCCATCTCCTCGGACCCAGCCACACCCGTCACCACGGGGGTGCCCGAATGAGCCACGAACCCGTCAGCCACGAGGACGTCGAGGGCCAGACCGTCGAGCTGAGCATCTACCGCGGCGACGACGAGGACGGTCGCTACGTGGACTACAGCGTGCCCATGGAACCAGGCATGGTCGTCCTGGACGCCGTGCACCGGGTCCAGGCCAACGACGCCCCGGACCTGGCCGTCCGGTGGAACTGCAAGGCCGGCAAGTGCGGCTCCTGCAGCGCTGAGATCAACGGGGAACCCAAGCTGATGTGCATGACCCGGGTCGACGAGCTCCCCGACGCGCCGATCCAGATCGCCCCGGTCAAGGCGTTCCCGGTGATGAAGGACCTGGTCCCCGACGTCTCCTGGAACTTCGAGGTCAAGGAGAAGATCCAGGGCTTCCAGCCCCGGGAGATGACCGAGGAGGAAGCCCAGCACGGCGAGTACAAGATGCTCCAGCAGGACGTCGACCGCGTCCAGGAGTTCCGGAAGTGCATCGAGTGCTTCCTTTGCCAGGACGTCTGCCACGTCCTGCGTACCCACGACAAGCACGACGCGTTCCAGGGCCCCCGGATGCTGATCCACTACGCCCAGATGGAGATGAACCCGGCCGACGAGGGCGACCGGGTCGACGAGATCTGGGACGAGGGCGGCATCGGGCTCTGCAACATCACCAAGTGCTGCACCGACGTGTGCCCGGAGAACATCAACCTGACCGACAACGGGATCATCCCGATGAAGGAACGGGTCGTCTCCCGGAAGTTCGACCCCATCGCCAAGCTCTGGGGCAAGATCACGGGGCGGGCGTAGGCCGAGGGACGGCTGGACCCCCCCGGAGCTGGCCGAGCGCGCCCGAGGCAGGAGCGTCAACGTTCAAACCTTAGCGGCCAGCTTGCCCCTCGATGTCACCGAACGACGACGGGCTCGACGGCAAGGTCGGCGTGATCACCGGCGCTTCCAGCGGGATCGGCCAGGCCACGGCCCAGCGCCTGGCCAGCGAGGGCATGGATCTGGCCCTGGCAGCCCGGCGTCTCGACTCGCTCGAGAAGATCGCCGGCCAGCTCCGCGCCGAGCACGACGTCGAGGCCCTCCCCCTCGAGGTCGACGTGCGCCAGTGGCCCAGCGTCCAGGATATGGCCGCCGCGGTCGCCGACACGTTCGGGGGCGCCGACCTGGTCTTCGCGAACGCCGGGACCGGCGGCGGGGCCTTCGTCGAGGAGATGCCAGTGGCCACCTGGGAGAAGGTCATCGAGACGAACCTGAGCGGGGCGTTCCACACGGCCAAAGCCTGCCTGGGCCTGCTCCAGGACCGGCCAGGGACCCGGACGATCGTCTTCACGGCCAGCGTCTCGGGGACCATGGGGATGGCTGGCTCCTCGGCCTACTGCGCGAGCAAGTGGGGTCTGCGGGGTCTTGCCCAGAGCCTGGCCCTCGAGGTGGCCAGCGACGGCATCCGGGTCACCTCGATCAACCCCGGGTTCGTGAACACGCGCTGGCACGAGGGGCATCCCCGGGCCGATGAGATGGTCCAGCCCGAGGACATCGGCGACCTGGTGGCCTACCTGGCGACGATGCCGGAGACCGCCCAGATCGACGATGTGACGGTCTGGCCCGCGAAGATGTACGACCAGTGACGTCATCCTGCCGGCTTTATAGAGGTGCTACCGGCGAACATCCAAATAGGGGCGCGGGTCGAGCTACCCAGTGGCAGGTTCCCGATGCCCAACGCCTCCCCGGACCCCACCAACTCGGTACCCCCTGAGAAGCACATCCACCACGACCTGGTGGTCGACGGCCTCCTGCGCCTAGGCGGTGGTTTCCTGATCGAGGGGGATGTGATCGCCCCCGGTGGGGTCATGTTCGGCGACGAGGTCATCGTCACAGGGGATATCTTCACCGACGGCGAGGTCGACCTCGGGGCGGGGTGCCAGATCCAAGGGCACATCCGGCCGCTCGAGGAGGCGCCCGGGCATGAAGGGACGACCGAGACACGCATCGAGCAGGGCCAAGGCCCCCGCACCGCCACGGCACCGATCCAGGACGCCGAGGCCGAGATGCGCTTCGCCACGGTGCAAGCCACCCTCGACATCCTCCGGGATCTCGTGTGGGCCGAGGACCCGGGCGAGCTCCTGGACCGGGGCAGCGACCTGCCGTCGATCGAGGCCGACGCCCTCGATGACCTCCAAGCCGGCCTCCACGAGCTCATCGACGAGGTCTACCGCGGGAGCGCCGAGGACAGCTGGACGGCCGAGGAGGTCATCAACCTGCTCTTCCAGCGCGTGGCCCCGATGATCATGCCGGTCGAGGTCACCCGCTTGGCCCCGGACCAAGCCACCCTCGAGATCGCCCGGCCCCGGGATGCCATCCGGGACGAGAGCGCCGAGGACTGGCCCGTCCGCGCGCTCGCCTTGCTCGACCTGCTGGCCCGCGCGGGTCACCCGGAGGCATGGGTCGAGCCCGCCGACGACGATGGGATCATGGAGCGCGGGGCCGACCCGGATCGGATCTGGGCCACGCTCCACCTGCCACCGGCAGCCTGATCGCGCGACCGCTCACCTGGTGGCACCGCTGCCACCTAGAGCTTATCTCATCGGCCTCCCTACCGGTTACCATGGCAGACGCATACATCCTGGACGGGGTCCGGACCCCGTTCGGACGACGCAACGGCGCCTTGGCTGACTGGCGACCTGACGACCTGCTTGGCTACACCATCAGGGGGTTCGTCGACGAGGTCGGCGTGGACGCCGAGCAGATCGAGGATGTCGTGGTCGGTTGCGTGACCCAGGTCGGCGAGCAGGGGGTCAACATCGCTCGCTTGGCCTCGTTGATCGCTGATCTCCCGCTGGACACCGGTGGTGTCACCCTCAACCGGATGTGCGGCAGCGGTCAGCAGGCCGCCAACTTCGGTGCCATGGCCGTGATGGCCGGCCAGCACGACCTGGTCCTGACCGGTGGCGTCGAGTCGATGTCCCGCGTCCCGATCAGCTCGGACGTGGACACGTTCTCCGAGAAGCTCCAGGAGAGTTGGGACGTCCTCCACCAGGGCGAGAGCGCCGAGCGCATCGCTGACCAGTGGGACCTGACGCGCGAGGAGCTCGACGCGTTCAGCTACGAGAGCCACATGCGCGCCATCAAGGCCCAGGACTCGGGCTTCTTCGCCAACGAGATCCTGCCCGTGCCCAGCGAGCCTTGGAACGAGGACAGCAAGTTCGTCGAGCAGGATGGCCAGCCCCGGCGGGATACGAGCGTCGAGAAGCTAGGCCAGCTCAGCCCGGTGTTCCGGGACGACGGCGTGATCACGGCGGGCTCCTCCAGCGGGATCAACGACGGGGCCGGCGTGATGCTCATCGGCACCGAGGAGGCCGCCGAGGAGCAGGGCCTGGAGCCCCGAGCGCGGATCGTCCAGACGGCCGTGGCCGGCGTGGACCCGGAGATCATGCTCACCGGGCCGATCCCGGCCACCGAGAAGGTGCTGGAGAAGGCCGGCATGACCCTGGATGAGATCGACACGGTCGAGGTCAACGAGGCTTTCGCCAGCGTCGTCAAGGCCTGGATGGCCGAGCACGAGTACCCGTACGAGAACCTCAACCCGAACGGTGGCGCCATCGCGCTGGGCCACCCGCTGGGTGCCACGGGCCAACGCCTGCTGCTCACGTCCCTGAACCAGCTCGAGCAGACCGGTGGCCAGTACGGCCTGGTCACGATGTGCATCGGCTTCGGTCAGGCCACGGCGACGATCATCGAAGCTGTGTAGGATCGTCGCCGTGGGAGCACGTCTCCACCGGCTCGCCGCCGGCGGGTTGATAGGTCGGAAGCCTTGTGCACGGTCGCGTGACCGGGCCCGTGCGCGTCGGGATCTTCCTCCTCGTGGCCTGCCTTGTCCTCCCGGCGGTGCCCGCCGCAGGAGCGACCCAGGCGGAGGCCGAGCTCGCTGTCCAGCCCCGGTTCCGCATGGACCAGACCCAGCTCCTCATCGGCGGCGTCCAGCTCGATGATCCCATCCTGGCCGATCCAGGAGCGGTGACGGTCGAGGACGTCGGTCTCCCCAGCGGGACGCTCTACGTATGCCCCCACGAGGGCGGGCAACGGGACGACGTCCCGCCGTTCCCGGTGCTCGAGCAGCGGTGCCGGGACGAGGAGAGCTTCGAGGACCCGGAGCTCGTGTTCGGGCATCGGACGTGGTTGGCCTTCGGCGGCAACTACACCCTGGTCGATGGTGCCGCCGCCTCGATGACCCTGTTCACCCAGGCCGGGGACCTGCCGGGATCGGTGCTCATGGCTCAGGCCATCAGCGCTGACGGTGTCCGGTTGGGTCTCGACGAGGGTCGCCTGGCGTTCACACCCCTGCTCGGCTCCTCGGAGGTCACCGTCGAGACCGAGGACGTCCGGCGCCAGTACAACGGCACCGACTGGATCTTCTACTTCCTGGGGGACGACGGGGACCGGGTCCCCCTCACAGCCGAAGGCGTGTTCGCTGGGCTCCAGCAGCCCACCCATATCCGGGTGGGGGAGACCGATGTCAGCCGGCTTGGCCCGGTCCTCGAGGCCGACCGGTTGCTCGACCTGCAGGATGCGGCCTTGGGCGCCGATGCCCGGGAACCGATCGGTAACGCCACGGCCTTGTTCGCCGACAGGGGCCGGGTCCCTGGCCTGCTCAACGGAGCGCTGCTTGGCCACATCAACGGGACGATCGGCGACCGGGCGCTGGATCCGGGGATGGTGACCGTGGTCCGGGTCGACCATCTCACGGGCCGGGTCGATCGCCAGACGATCAGCGGCCAGGCGAGCGTGCTCCACTGGTCCAAGGCGGGGTCGATCAGCCAGGGGTTGGATGATCCAGCTCAGGTGCCCTGGGTGTGGATCGCGATCCTGGGCGTGCTGGCGAGCGTGGCCTGGCTGGTCGGGTGGGATCCGGCCCAACCGCCACGCTGGGAACGCTGGACGGTCCGCAGCGTCGTCGTCCTGGGCCTGGTGGCCTGGGACCTGAGCTTCGCCGGGGTGACCGGGACCAGCGCGGGCGAGCGCTTGCTGGCCGGCGGGGACCTGGGCGTGATCCTGGCCCTGCTCGGCTTCGAGCTGATCGCCGCAGGGTTAGCTGCCCTCGCGATCTACCTGCCGCTGGCAGCCGGCTTGCGCCGGGGCTTGCCGCCGACGTGGAACCGCTGGGGCCGGATCGCCGGCGCCACGGGCTGGTTGCTGGTCTTGGTCCTGCTGCCGGCCACAGTCATCGTCCTCGGCCAACTCGTCGCCCGCCTGTGATCCCCGCGCCGGTCACCGACGACGCCACCACGACGCCGCCAGCTCGATGGGGATCCGGAGCACGACGCCGACCAGGAACGTGAGCGCGACCAAGGTGAAGGTCACCAGGGACCGATCGGAAAGGGTGACGACCCCGGTGGTGGCCAGATCCTCGGACCGGTCCGAGCTGTCGAGGTAGTACGTGGCCGTCTGCCGGTCCTCCTGGACGGTCAGCGCCTCGGTGGCCCCGGCGATGACGAACCCCTTGGGGACGGTCACCGTCAGGTTGACCCGCCATCCAGAGGGGATGTCCACGGAGAGCAGTTGGCCGATGCCGAGCACCTGGAAGGCCGAGCGCTGGGCGAAGGGGACGGTTTGGTTTTCCTCGATGCGTTGCCGGAGCTCCTGGTCCCCCGTCTCGTTGGCCTGGGCGGCAGGCGCCAAGGATCGGTGTCGGGTACCGTTGCCGTCGGTCCCGTTGCCCTGGCCGGTCCCGTTCCCGCCGCTGGCACCGTCGCTTCCGGCCTCGCCGGTGGGGACCAGGTCGGCCAGGGAGTAGTGATCGATGAAGCGGAGGTCGATCCTGGCATCGAGCACCAGGGGGGGTTCGCGCAGGCTCGGGTCCTGGTCCTCGCGGGCACGCTCCCCAGGCACGGTGTTGGCCCAGTCGAACCGCGTGTAGACGACGGTCACGCCGGGGACGCTGCGCTCGATCCGCTCGGCGGTGGCATCCTGCTGGTAGCTCTGGAAGGCCTCGAGGAGGACGCCTCCGCCCAGGGTCCGGACCTCCTCGGCGGTCAGCACCGTCCGGTTCATGTCCAGGCCGAACCGGTCGATCACGCTGGCGTTGGCGTCCCCGGTGGCTGCCTGGAGCGCTGGTCGGAGCCTGTCGAGGGAGATCGCTCGGAAGGCCAGCAGGACGTGGGCTTGCATCGATGTCTCGGCCTTACCACCGCCGAAGAGGACGCCCAGGAGGTCGAACTCGGCGGCTCGGACATCGAGGTCGATCTTGAGGTCGATCTCCTCGCTCGAGACGTCCTCACCGGTCTCGTTCTCGGCAGGCGGGACCACGGTACCGTAGGCCTCGTCGGCGGTCTCGCCGACCACCGATGGGTCCGGGATCGGCTGGGCCACGAGCGCTGGTGCCAGGAGGACGAGGGTGAGGAGGAGGGCTCTCAGAGGGCCCACGGCGGCACCCCCAGGCTGAAGATGACCATCCATGCCAGGAAGCCGACGCCAGCGATCACAGCAGCCAGGCGGGAGCGTGCTTGGATGGCCTCCAGGCGGCCCGCTTGCTCCTCACGATCCAGGTGGGCAAGATGACCAGCGATGCGGGAGGCGTGGTAGAGCCCGCCGACGCTGAGGATCACGACGGCCAGGGCGATGCCGGCGATGTAGCCGGGGAAGCGGAGAAGACCGAGGTCGTCCAGGGTGAACCCGGCGATCAGGACGATGAGGGCCTCGGCGATGACCCGGCCCCGGGTGCTGGCTAGGGCCTGGCGGTGGAGATCGACGGCGCCCTCGGGTGGTTCAAGCTCGACACCGGTGACCCGGTCCTTGGTCCGGGCCCAGAGGGTCTGCCACCACGAGCGATCCGCCTGGGTCTGGCTCACGCTGGGGTAGGGCGGAAGGATAGGAGAAAGGTTGGGGTCGCCGGCTCGAACGCCGACGACCCGCTGCCGGGGCGCTATCAGCTCCCGTCGCTGGTCTCGGCACCGTCTTGGGTCTCGATGATCACGCGGCCCTGGGGGGACTCGGTGGGCAGACCGGTCTCGGACTCGGTGTAGTTGTAGGTCCCAGCGGTCGCGTTCCCGGGGACCTCCCACGTGATGTTCTCGCCGGGTTCGGCGCTGCCCGGGTCGGAGAAGTTGCCCTCCTCCCAGGCGATGCCGTGGGTGGTGTTGCCCGCGTTGTGCCAGATGATCGTGTCACCGGGGCGGACGGTGACCTCCTCGGGGTGGTACGCGACCTCGTTCCCGAGGACACCGCCATCGGTGATGTTCACCGTGTGGTTGACGCCGTCGGCGGTGTCGTTGGCCTCACCCCGCGTGAAGTTGAACGTGATCTCCTG
Source organism: uncultured Thermoplasmatales archaeon (assembly GCA_964464425.1). Lineage (GTDB taxonomy): Archaea > Thermoplasmatota > SW-10-69-26 > SW-10-69-26 > SW-10-69-26 > CAYXGD01. Next base: position 11,075 of record CAYXGD010000013.1, on the reverse strand, counting down.
GGACCAGTGGTGCTGGCCATCGTAGATCGCGTGGGCGCGGCCGTAGTAGGTGCCCTGCTCCTCGCTGAAGTTGCCGCTGTAGGACCCGGGGACCTGAGCCGGCTCGACGACGCCGGTGCTGTTCCCGTAGTCGGTCGGCGTCTGGGGTTCCTCGACGCTGAAATTGGCCCAGTGGAACCCTGTGTGGGTCACGTTCTCGTCGGGGATGCCGGACAGCGACCAGTTGACGGTCGCGTTCTCGCCGACCGGGGTCTGCTTGTCCCAGTCATCGATGGAGACCTGGAACGGTGTGTCGATGGGGCCTCCCTCGCTGGCGGTGATCTCGACCTCGTCGGTCCAGATGTGCGTCCCGTTCTCCAGGATGGCGTGGGCCCGGAAGTAGTAGTCGTCGGCCTCCTCCAGGGTGACCTGCGTGGTGAACTCGCCAGGCGCCTCGGCAGGCTCCTCGGCACCGCTGGTGTTCCCGTAGTCGGCCGGCGTCTGGGGGTCCTCGACGCTGACGTTGGCCCAGTGGAGGCCCGTGTGCTGGACCTCGCCCTCGCCGGTCAGCCGCCAGGTGATCTCGATGGGTTCCCCTGTCTGCATGTCCTGGGGCTCGTCGACCCAGGCGATCCCGATCTCCCCTGCCTCCTCGTCGCCACCGAGACACCCGGTGAAGGCGACGGTCAGGAGCGTCAACGCGATGAGCAACGTCCGCGTCATGGTTTCGGTCCCACGAGCCCGTGCCCCGGGTAAAAGGTTCTGGTATGTGCACGGAAAAGGCGCAGAGGGCCTCTGCCCCCGTCGATCGGGCCCTACCGGCCGCCTGGCTGGGGTTGGCGCGGGTTGATCAGGCCTGGTACTTGGAGGGGCAGCCGAGGACGACCTCGGTGGCCACCAACCGGGTGCCATCGCCGTCCGTGACCAGATCGCCCTTGGCCACAAGACCGGTCCCTGGTTGGACCTGGGCTGGCAGGTCGTGGTCCAGGGCGACGGTCAGGTTGCTGTGCCCGTCGGTCAGGGTGAACCGGTCCTGGCCGGCGTCGACCTGGGCCACCATGCCCTTGACAGCGACCGCATGGGCCTGGCCGGTGTCGACCGCTTGGGTCGGGCTCAGGGCAGCTTGGGGGGCTGCACCGGCAAGGGCCACCACGGCCCCGCCCACGAGGAGCAGGCCGGCCAGGACGAGCTTGGTCTTCACGAGGCTAGGCTACGGCGCCTCCCTTTCAAAGGTTTCCGGTGAAGCCCTCGAAGCCTCCTCGAGCTGTCTGAGCCGGTGGTCGAGCCAGAGCGTGTAGCCCCCGATAAGGAGGATCAGCGCTCCGATGGCGAGCCCGAGCAGGACGGGGGCGCTCACCATGGTGTGCCCTCCTCGAGGCCGAGCATGCGTGTGCGGACGGTCACGAGACCCATGAACAGGAGCAGGAACCCGATGCTGGCGATCGCCAGGGGCAGACCCATGGCCGGGTCCAGGGTCTGCTCGGGCCGGGTGAAGTCGGGGTGCGGGCTGGCCAGCCGACTGGCAAGGTAGCTGGCGGGGACCGTGACGACCCCGATCAGGGTGAGCCCGGCCAGAAGCTCGTGGCGCCGACCCGGTGGGGTGCTCGCGGCCAGGGCCCATAGGCCGGCCAGGGTGGCCACGAGGACGAGCGTCGTGAGCACCTTCGGGTCGGCCAAGGGGTCGTAGAGGGCGAACTCGTAGCTCCACGCCAGGCCGGTGACCAGGGCGCTGGCCGCGTAGATGCAGGTCACCTCGGTCAGGCTTCGCAGGAGGCGGCCGGGTAGGCCCGGGCCTCGGGCCAGGAGGACCCCCGCGACGATCGCTGCGCCCAGGAACCCTGCGTAGGCGACCCAGGCGAGGGGGACGTGGACGTAGAGCAGGCGCTGACCCAGGGGGTAGGCCCAGTTCCCTGCGGGATCGGGGGAAAGGGCGATGCTGGCCCCGACGAGGACGCCGGGGGTCAGGAGCGCGATGGCCAGCCAGGCCCGGCGGATCAGCGGGCCACCTCCACGATGGCCGGGGCGATGAGGTAGGTGAGGGCGGCCACGACCAGGTCATACCCGAGCGCGAAGGTAAGGCTTGGTCCCCAGGCCAGGCCGTGAGCCAGTGCCGTCTCGGTCGCGTGAAGGCAGGCCACGAGCAGCGGGGCGGCCATGGGGAGGCCGATGGCGGGGCCAAGCAGCTCGCCGGCCCTACTGGAGAGGGAGGCCCATCCGGCCAACGAGCCAAGGATGCCCAGGCCCACGGCGCCCAGCAGGAGAGCCGGCAGGGGACCGGGGCCCCGGAGGTGGGCAAGCTCGGGGAAGAACGGGATCACCAGGAGCCAGGTCGCCAAGGCCAGGCCGAGGACGAGGGGGAGGCCTGCCAGGGTCCGGGCCAGGAACAGGTCGCGGGTCTCCACGGGTGCCAGTCGCAGGCCCTGGAGACCGCCGGCGCCTTCCTCGGCGGCCAGGACCCGGGAGGCGCCGACCAGGCCGCCCAGCGCGATGACGAGCCAGAGGATCGCGCTGGCGGCAAGGCCGCGCTGGTCGAGGTCGTGGAGGGCGATCAGGCCGGCCAGGGCGACCGCGAGGCTGGTGAGAAGGACGGTGGCGAGCACGCCCCGGGCCCGGACCAGCCAGGAGAGGTGGTAGCGGACGACGGCGCCGATCAAGGCCCACCCTCCTGCAAGCCCTGGGGCCCCAGGGACAGCGTCCGGTCGGGGTCGACGGGGGGTGCCTGGTGGGTGGCCAGCAAGACCAGGCCGACGCGGGCCTCGGCCAGGTTAGCGCTGAGGACCTGTGTGGCAGCCGGGTCGAGCCCGGCGGTTGGTTCGTCGAGGAGGAGGACCTGGGGGTCGTGCAGGGTGGCCCGGGCCAGATCAACGCGTCGGGCCTGCCCGTAGGAGAGCTGCGCGACGGCGCGCTCGGCGTGGGCGGCCAGGCCCCAGGTGGCGATGGCCTGGTCGATGGCGGTGGTGGGTAGCCCATGGAGCCTGGCGTGGAGGGCCAGGTTCTCGCTGACCGTGAGCGCCGGGTGGAGCGAGGGCGCGTGACCGACGAACCCGGTGATCGCTCGGACCCGGGCGGCGTCCGCCGTGGTGTCGAGGCCAGCCACGTTCGCGGCGCCGCGGGTGGGGGTGAGCAGGGTCGCCAGGATGCGGAGCAGGGTCGTCTTGCCCGCACCGTTGGGGCCGTGGAGGACGGTGAGGCCGGGCTCGATGGTCGCGTCGTCGATCCGGAAGATGGGGCCCTGGCCGTGGTCGTGCACCAGGTCGTCGAGCTGGACCGTGGGCTCGGTCACGGGGGCGCCTCTCCATGGCCCGGGCCGCTGGCCGGGTCCCGGATCGGGGCGATCTCGTCCAGGGAGGCCCTGGCGGCCTCGACCTCGTCGGGGTCGACCTCCAGGGAGGGAGGGACGACGATGACGGGGACGTCCAGGCGGCCGCGGAGGCGGTCCTCGACGTTGGCCCGCTTCCAGGCGAGGACGACCTGGTTCCGAGGGGCGCCGATGACGACCGCGCCGCAGCCTTCCTCGCGGATCAGGCGGTCGATCGTGCTGACGACCTCGCCCTCCTGGATGACCAGCTTGACGTCGACGCCGGCCCGGCGGGCGGCCGCGTTGAAGATCGAGGCGGCACGTTCGCCCTCCCGCTGGGTGACGATCGAGGCGCGGGGGACGATGTAGGCCACGATGATGTCCGCGTCGAGGTCCTTGGCAAGCTCGGTGATGGTCTGGCACTTGTTCATCGCCGGGGTCGTGCCGGCGGTGGCGACCAGGAGCTTGCGCTTGGCCAGGCCCGCGTCGCGCGCTGACCCGGTGGATTCCGCGTGGGCCGGTGCTGGCAGGTCGCTCTTGTAGACCAGCGTCCGGTAGGGGAAGGGGATCTCGATCCCGTGCTGATCGAAGAGGTCCTTGATGCGTTCGAGCAGATCGGACTGGACCCGGTACCGGATCCTCGCATCGCCGATGTAACACCAGAGCTCGAGGTGGAGCCCGCTGTCGGCGAACTCGCGGACCTTGGTCGTGGGCCGGGGGAAGGAGAGGACATCCGGGTGCTCGCGGCCGGCCTGGATCATCAGGGACTTGGCCAGCTCCCGGTCGCTGTCGTAGGAGATCCCGACAGGGATGTCGAGGCGGATCTCCGGGTAGCGCTTGGTGTAGTTCCAGATCTCGCGCTCGTCCATCAACCGGTTGGGGATGATCACGTACTCCCGGCGGGCGGTGAGGATCCTGGTCGAGCGGAGGCCGATCTCCTCGACATCGCCCCAGTACTCACCGATCTGGATCCGGTCACCCACCTCGAAGGGCCGGTCGGTGACGAGGCTGATGCCGCCCATGATGTTGGCCACGGTGTTCTGGAGGCCCAGGGCCAGGGCCGCACCGACGAGGCCCAGCGTCAGGGCCAGGTCGAAGATGTTGATCTGGAAGACGAGCAAGGCCACCGAGAACCCGATGAACATCATGACGACCGAGATCAGCCGGTCGACCAGGTTGCCCAGCATCGGGTCCACGCGCCTGCGGGACAGGAGCGTCCGGTCCAAGGTCCAGACCAGGGCGCGGGTGGAAAGGAAGAACAGCAGCAGGATCAGGACGAACTGCGGGGCCCGCTGGGTGAACCAGTCCACGTCCCCGGGCGTGATGCCGGCAGGGCCTAGCACGTACTCGTAGGCAGGGCCCACGAGGTACTGGTCAGCGGCCTGCAGGATACGCTGCCAAAGCTCCTCGTGCGCCGGCATCCGAGGGGGCCATACCGAGGAAGGCTTTTCAAGGAGTCGCTTTCTCGACCCGGTGTGGCCGGCATCCGCCCCTCGGAGGGTGGCCTCGTACCCCTCCTTCTCGTCATCGGCGTGATCCTGCCGACCCTGTCAGCCGGCTGCATCTCGACGCCCGAGACCCAGCTAACCGTCCGGCGAGGGGACCTGGTGGAGGCCAGCCTCGCCGTTTGGGACGGCCCTACGATCGTCTTCCCACCAGGGATCGATCGGCCCCCCGGGTGCCAGGACCCGGATCGGACGCCCGAGGCGTGCCAGGTGGCCAAGGCACCGTACGCGGTGGCCGAGCAGCTGCCGGCCACGTTGCCCGACGGTTGGGCCCAGGCTCGAGGGCTCCCCCCAGGGGTCATCGATGCCATGACGGGTCTCTCCGAAGGTGAAGAGCGCCGCGCCGAGGCGGTCGAGGCCTGGGGGAACCGGTCCGAGGACCTGGTCGAGACCCACCCCCGGGAGATCCGCCTGACCCGGTTCGTGGAGGGCCCCGAGGCCTACGGCCGCACGTGGGAGACCACGCGACTGGACAACGGGAGCCTCCGGCTGGAGCCACGAGAGGCCGACCGGGGCACCGCGCTCGAGGTCCCGCGCTGGTGCAACGAGCGGTTCTGCCTGTTCGGATCCACCCTGGTCGGCTGGAACGCGACCCATCTCACGGTCCGCCACCAAGCCGAGGTAGGCGACCAGGTGCACGTGGCCAGCCTGGACACTTGGTTGACCGTGACCGGCGTCGCCGAGGACCAGGTGACCGTGGACGGGAACCCTCCCCGGGCCGGCCAACGGTTCGACGTGCACGTCCGGGTGCACGAGATCCGTACGCCGCCCGAGGGCCAGCGCCGGGCACCGTCGTTCACCGTGACCACCCTCAACGGGACCGAGGTCAGCCTCTCCGACCACGCCGGCGAGCCGCTGGTGCTGGAGTTCTTCGCGTCCTGGTGCCCGAGCTGCCGGAAGAACACCGACCACCTGGCCAAGCTCCAGGCGACCTACGGCGACCGGATCAGCATCCTGGCCATCGACGTCGACCCCTGGGAGGAGCACGCCCAGCTCCGGGCGTTCATCGAGGAGAACGACGTGACCTGGCCCATCGCCCTGGACCGCAGCGGGGAGGTCTCCCGCGCCTATGGGGTCGGGGCGCTGTCCACCGAGGTCATCATCTCCCCACAGGGCGCGATCGTGCACACCGAGACCGGTGTCGCCGACCACGAGCGGGTCTCGCGGATCGTCCATGACCTCCTGCCCGCCGACCACCACGACGAGCCGTCGGGGGCCCAGCACCCGTGACGTGGCTGGCGCTGGCGACCCTGGCCGCGGTGGTCGCCGGGACCCTGGCGGCGCTGATGTCGGCGGCAGCGTTGATCCGCCGGGAGCTGGACCCTTGGGCCGACCGGGCGGTCGGCTTGGCCGCGTTGGCCGCCGCCCTCCCGCTTGCCCTGCTGGCCGTGGCCTTCCTGCTAGGCGACCTGGGGCTGTTCTACGTCTGGCAGAACGTCCACCTCTCCTCCCCCTGGTGGCTCCGGCTGGCCGGGGTCTGGGGCGGCCAAGCGGGCACCTTCCTCCTGTGGGGCACGATCGTGCTGGGCCTGACCTGGCTGGATGGCCGCTGGCGGGACCATGGGGGTAACGGCCCCTACGTCCGCGTCATCCTGACCGTGCTTGCCGCCGTGCTCCTGGTCCCGGCGCTCGTCCAGGGCCTCGGGCAGGCCACCACCGACCTCGGCCTGGGTGCGGATGGCAGGTTCCACCCCGGCGCTCCGGGTCCCAGCCCGCTGGACCTGCGCCCGGAGGGCCAGGGCCTCAACCCGCTCCTGGACAGCCCGTACATGGCCATCCATCCACCGGTGGAGTTCCTGGCCTACGGCCTGGCCGCGCTCCCCTTCGCCTACGCCATCGTCGGCTTGTCGAGAGGGGGGCCATGGCGGGACGGTGCCCGTCGCTGGGCCCGATGGGCATGGCTGGCGTTCGCTGGCGCGCTGGCCTTGGGAGCCCTCTGGGCGTACAACGTGCTGTCCTTCGGTGGCTACTGGGCCTGGGATCCGGTGGAGACCGGTGACCTGTTGCCGTTCCTTGCGCTGACGATCTTCCTGCATGCCTGCGTGGTGCAGGACCGCTCGGAGCATCTGGGCTTGTTGGCGCCGGCCACGGCCTCGCTGGCCTTCGTCCTGACCGTCTTGGCGACCTTCGTGACGCGAAGCGGCCTGTGGAGCAGCGTCCATGCCTTCCTGCCCACCGGCGCGTCGGTGGCCATCCAGGATCCAGGCTTGCGACTGGTCCGGATCGTCGGCCAGGAGGCCTCGGCTCGGTTCGCCACGGGGCTGCTCATCGCGGTGACCGGGCTCTGGTCAGGCGCCCTGTGCCTCTTCCACGCCCGGGATGCCGGCCGCCGGACGGGGTGGGCCCGGGGCCTGGCGGCGACCGGCGCCGCCCTGTTCGGCCTGATCGGGCTGGCCGGGCTGATCTGGCCCATCCCCACGACCGGCGCGCTCCACCAGTTGGCGCTCCTGTTCGGGGCCGGCCGACCCCTGATCGGCGCGATGGGCTTGATCCTCCTGGCCGGGCTGCCGTTGCTCGCCGGCATCCTGGGAGCCCCCGACACGACCCCGCTCCACATCCGGGACCGCACCGGTCAGCTGACCCTGGCCGCTTACGCGCTCGTGCTGACCCTTGGCGCCACGCTGGTCCTCCTGGTGCTGGGCGTCAACGGGTACGATCGGAGCGTGTACGACGCTCGGGCCCCGTTCCTGGCAGCCCCGATCCTGGGGTTGATCCTCGTGACCTTCTGGCCGGGCCCCCTGCAGCGCCGGGTGCTGGTCTTGGCTGGGGCCGCTGCCCTCTCGCTTCTGGCCTTCGTCGTCACGGGCTCGTGGGCGTGGGCCGCGGCCCCGTTGTGCCTGGCTGCGGGGTTGGGCCCGGCCAGCAAGCTCGTCGACCGTGCCCACCCGACCGGGGGCTCCCGGGCCAAGGTGCGAGCCGGCCTCTTGCTGGCCAGCGGGCTCTTGGGCTTGGTCCACTGGGCCTCGCCTGGCCACGTCGCGGTGCTCGGCCTCGGGCTGTCCTCCCCGGCGTGGTACGTGCCCGTGGGCCTGGTCGCTGGCCTGCTCGCGATCCTGGCCCCCTGGCTCGAGGATCGAGGCGTGGCGTGGTGGGTCGGCCCGGTGGCCGGCGTCCTCGCCATCGGTTACGGTCTCGGCGCGCTGCTGGCCGTGGCCGCCGCGGTCGTGCACCGTGGCCGCGTACCTGGGCCACGGGCGGGGCTGCGCTCGGCCGGGGTGCCCTTGCTCCACGTGGCCGTGGCGTTGCTCGTGCTGGGCGTAGCCACGTCGACCTACGAGCAGTCCATCACGACGTTCGAGCAAGCCGATCCCTTGGAGCGCGGGGTCCCTCAGGCGGTCGGACCCTACGAGATCGAGCTGGTGGACGGGCGCGTCGTGGACACCGACGGGCGCGGCCACCCCGAGGCGATCGAGGCCACGGTCCACGTCCGGAAGGCCGGCGTGTTCCTGAGCGAGGAGACCTTACGCTTGGAGTTCTCCCGGTCCACCGGGTTCACGACGCAGGGTAGCTTCGTGCCCGAGGACTCCCAGACCACCCGGGGCCCGTGGGAGGATCTGATCCTGGACGCCGAGCCGTCGGTCCCCCTGTCGATCCGGGTCCGAGGGACCAACACCACCTGGGTGACGGCCAACGCACCGCCGCCGGCCCAGCTCGGGACGCAGGTCGATGGGGTGTCCCTCGGCGTGGCCCGGACCCCGGGGGTCAACCTCGTCTGGGGCTCGCTGCCGTTGCTGGGGCTGGGTCTGGCGCTGCGGCTGGAGCCCGTCAGCCGAACGTGACGCCGACCTGCCCGCCACCGAGCACGGTCGCATCTGGCACCTCGACCTGGGTCGTCAACCCCCCAGCGCTCACGGTGTATGGCCCCTGGGCCAGGACGGTGGTGTCGGTCCCGCCTTGGGAGGAGGGGACGGGGTCGGTGGTGCTGTAGGGGACGGTCAAGCCGAACCGGCCATCGGTGCCGGCGGTCGTGGCCGTCCGGTAGGTGAACGTCCGGCCTGAGGAGCCCACCTCCATGGTGACCTCGGCGGTGACGTTGGCGCCTGGCTCGGTGGTGCCAGCCAGGGTCGCGCCGGGGACGTGCTCGTAGATCTTCAGCGCGGCCTCGACCTCGATGTCGTAGGCGACCCGGTTCCCGCCCAACGGGAAGGCCCGGTCGCCGGTCGTGGCGCCCAGCGAGCCCAGGTCCTGACGCGTCTCCTCGATGGAGCCGCCCCCGAGGACCGTGTTGATCCGTTCGGCCCGGAGCTGGTCCCCGGAGACCCGGGCGATGTTCCCGATGTAGCTGTACCGGTTGGACTCGTCGACCAGGCGGAAGTGGGCCATGCCCGAGCCATCGTTGTGGTAGACGTCCTGGAGGAACCAGCCCTTGACGTCGTCGCTGAGCACCGGCGCCGGGACCCCGCTCCCACCTTGCGGGGGTTGGATGCTCCGTCGCCCGTAGTCGCGGTAGACGTCGGTCACCTCGGCCCAGACGGTGATCGCCCAGAACTTGTCGGCTGCCATGGCGTCGTCGACCATGAGGTACCGTGCGTGGTTCCCCGTCCCCAGGTAGCTCTGGAGGGTCGCTCGCGCCTCTGTCTCGTTGGGCGCGGTGAAGATCTCGGCTGCCAGGGGGGCTTGCTGCTGGAACGGGTTCGCGATCGGCGGCCTGTGGCCATCGTACAGGATCTGATGACCGTAGTCCCACCACGACAGGATCCCGTAGCTACCCTCCGGGTAACTGTAGGCTTGGCCGCCGGACGGGGCCTCGAACCGCGTGGAGAGCGAGACCGGGAGATCCGGCGTGTTCCCATCGAGCCAGACGAGGCTGTTGTGCCAGAGGCGCTCGTCGCCGGGCCGGTAGAAGCAGCCGGCCTTGGTCCAGGCGTTGGGGTTGGTGTCCTGGCAATCGAAGCCGGCCACGTTCACGGGGACCAGGGCCAGGACCAGGATCAAGGCGGCCAGGACCCGGGCGGTCGCGTCGGGCCTTGCCGGGTCGTCCCTGGACCCGCCGCGAGGTTCCAGGTCGGCGGCCAGGTGGTCGGCCAGCCGGAACAGGCCCTGGGCAAGGACGGCGGTGAGGACGGCCACGACGAACGCGGTGTAGTAGCTGAAGCGGCCCTGGGTGAAGACGGCGGTCGTCATCAGGACCGACCAGATCACGACGAGGGTGGCGGTGGGGTTGGCCTTGCGCAGCGCCTGCCAGCCGATGCCGACGAACCCGAGGACGGCCAGGTAGAGAGGCAAGCCCAACTCGCCGAACAGTTGATCGACGCTCGCTGGGGAGGCCTCCCGGATCGTCATCCGGGTCCGCTGGACGCCGACCCCGGTGATCCAGGAGAGCCCGGAGCGGACGTGCTCGATCAAACCGGGGACCAGGACCCACAGGGTGACCAACCCGAGGACGACCAGGCCGGCCACGGCAGCGGGGTAGGCCCAGGCGGGCATCTCGCGGTCCTCGATCAGGTAGCCGACCGCGGCCAGCCCGATGCCGGCAGCACCGACCATGAAGGCGGCGGTCGGTTGCATCCAGGTGTAGTTCAGGGCCGAGAAGCCCCCCTTGTCGATCTGAGGGAGCATCAAGAGGGCCAAGGGCAGGAACACGGTGGCTGCGGTGATCGAGGCTGTAGCGCCATCGCTGCCGTGGGCCCGCGACAGGATGGTCTGCACGACCAGCCAAACCCCGGCGATCCCCACGAAGAGGACCCCGGGCGACCAGGTCCAGAGGTAGGCGGTGAAGGCGGCGACCGCGACGCCCGAGGCCATCCAGGCCTCCCGGTGGTGGGGCCAGAGCGCCTCTCGCGGCGCCTCGACGATCCCCTGCACGGTCAGGTCGGTCTCCGCCCAGTGGTCGGCGGCCCGGACCAGCGCCCAGAGGGCCAGGGTGGAGAGCAGGGCCTCCATGACGTGGTGGTCCGGCCGACCGGCCACCGAGTCGAACAGCAGCCGGCCTGGGCTGAGCGCGATGATCGCCGCGGCGAACAGGGCCGGGCCCTTGGAGGTGACCCGGCGAGCCAGGAGGTAGGCCGGGACGACCAGCAGGCCGCCCAGGATGGCAGGGTAGGCCACGATGATCCCCTGCACGGTCTCGGCGCTTGGCGGGCCCATGTCCACCACGAACCCGATCAGCCAGACGAGCACGGCGCCGATCTGGTCGAAGAGGGTCCCGAACTGGCCAGCATCCGTCCCTAGCGGGTACTGGGTCATGGCGTCGTAGCCCAGCGGGAACGGGAGGTTGCTGATCAGGAACTCGATGTGCCGGGCGTGGTAGTACGGGTCGGTGCCGAGGAAGTAGGTCCGGTCGCCGGTGTGGA
>CAYXGD010000012.1:0-21596 GCA_964464425.1 uncultured Thermoplasmatales archaeon | reverse complement strand
GGGACGACGGGCCACGGTTCCGGCTGGCCGTCCCCCAGGCGGTCGTGGAGGCCGCGCCGTGCCCGTGAGCTTCCAGGGCGAGATCGTCGAGGGGACGTTCCTGGAGCGACCGAACCGGTTCATCATCTGGCTCGAGCTCGACGGTCGGCGGGTCAAGGCCCACTGCCCAACCAGCGGCCGCATCGGTGAGCTGACCGTCCCTGGCACCCCGATGTTGGCTCGCAAGCGGCCCGATGCCCGTCCGGACCAGGCCACCGAGTGGTCCGTGATCGCCGGTGAGCACAACGGCACCTGGGTCGTCATCGACACCCAGATGGTCAACCGGTTGGCGGCCGACGGGTTCGAGGCCGGGCGCCTGGATGCGGCCTTCGGACCGGTCGAGAGCCTGGAACGGGAGCCGGCCAGCCAGGAGGGCCGGTTCGACTTCAGGCTGACGACCAGCAAGGGCCCGGTGATGGTCGAAGCCAAGAGCGTCACCCTGTTGGACGAGGGCGACCTGGCCACCGGCCGGTTCCCGGATGCGCCCACGAGCCGGGGCCGTCGGCACGTCGAGGAGCTCACCGACCTAGCCACGCGGGGACACGGCGCCGGCGTGCTCTTCGTGGCCATGCGGGACGATGTCGAGCAGATCGCCCCCAACCGGGCCACCGACCCGGCCTTCGCCCAGGCGCTGGTGGCCGCCCGCGATGCCGGTGTCGAGGTGGTCGGGTGGGGGATCCGCTTCGACGGGCGGACCCTCGAGCTGGCCGACCGGTTGCCGGTGATCCTCGATGCGGCGTGAACGAGCTCCCGCGGGCACGAACGAGGGGCCGGGGGGGGTCGCCCAGGCCAGCCGGCCACACCCACGACGACCCTCCAGAGCGCCGGCATCAGCAGTTCCCAGGCTCTCTAACCGCGACACCGTCAGCCTGGGATGCACCCGGTCTCCACGGCTCCGTGGGGCCCTGGCCATCGCCTGTGCTAGGATGCGAAGCCGCCATCACGAGAAAGCTTTAGATACCCCCTCCGAACGGTAGGGATGCGAGCGGCGTCCGGCGGTCTGACGGTTCGGCAACACCTCGTCTTCCCCTGCCCGGGTCGCGTCGCTTGCGCTACCCTTCTGCTCCCTGCCCCTTGGCCGGGGTGGGGATGCAACCCCTCCTGCGGGCAGCCGACAGGCTGGATGACCGGGGTGTCCCTGACAAGAGGAGCGGGAGAAGCTTCAAAAGGGCACGTGCTCATCGTCCGGCGATAACCATGACCGTGCCTGAGTGGGTTCGAGATTCCGTCCGAGAGGAGGCTGGGGAGAACACCGAGATCCTCAACGTGCAGATCCTGAAGGAGGGCGCCTTCGGGAAGATGGCCGCCGTCCAGACCGAGGACCGCGGCTTCATCGTTGAGAACAAGGTGTTCGGCCGGTCCAACACCTTCGCGGTCGACTTCCTGGGCCCCGACAACGGCGGCGGCACGGGCCTGCCCGAGGTGCGCACCACGGTCGAGCCCGAGCCGACCTCCCAGACCCCGGACGACCCCCAGACAGGCACACCGGTCGACACCACCGGCCAGACGCCCAGCGCCGAGGTCGACACCCCGACCAGCGACACCGAGGGGGAACTCGGCGAGCCGGTCACCCTCGTCGAGGGCATCGGTGAGACCTACGAGAGCTACCTCAACAACATCGGCATCTACACGCTCTCCGATCTGACCGCCGCCGACACCGAGAGCGTCGCCGAGGAGATGGGCCTCTCGCCGACCATCGTCGGACGCTGGCAGGCTCAGGTCGAGCTGACCAGCCTCAACGGTATCGGTCCCCAGTACGCCGAGCTCCTGGTCCGCAGCGGCGTCACGACCATCGCCGATCTCAGCGAGGCTGACCCCGCCAACCTGCTCCGCGCGGTCAACCGCAAGCAGCAGACCCTCGAGGTCAACATCCAGGGCAACGTCATCGGCCCCAAGCGTGTGGCCGGCTGGATCGAGACCGCTCGCGACCACCTTGGCCTGGACGGCAGCGTCGAGGTCCCCGAGGCCATCGACGCCGAGCAGGTTGCGGCCGAGGACCTCACGGTCATCAACGGCATCGGCGGCACCCGCGCCGAGCAGCTGGTCAGCAACGGCATCACCACCGTCACCGAGCTGGTCGAGGCCGACGCCGAGACCCTGGCCGAGACCCTGGGTGTCGGTGTCGGCGTCGTCGAGGGTTGGCAGGACCAGGCCGACCTCACGACGATCAACGGCATCGGTCCCCGCCGGGCCGAGACCCTCAACGAGCACGGCATCGTCGTCACCGGCCAGCTGGTCGGTGCGGACACCGAGGAGATCGCCGAGGCTCTCGGCGTCTCTGTGAGCCAGGTCGAGACCTGGCAGGCCAGGGCCAACGGCTCGGATGGCAACTGATGGCCCCTGAGCCCACCGCGCGTCCCGGTACGGGGAGGGTCCCGGCGTGACCGGGATCCGCTCCCTGATCGTCCCGGGCTCGCTGACCAGCGAGACCGCGGACCCTCGCGTCGCCACGTACAAGATCGGCCTGATCGGACGCGCCGCGGCCATCTTCGGCGTCGACGAGATCGTCGTGTACGAGGACCCTGCCCACAAGGACGGCCGTCGGGTCTCCCGGGTCCTCCAGTACCAGGCGACCGCGCCGTACCTGCGCAAGCGGTTGTTCCCGATCAGCCAGGAGCTCAGCCATGTCGGCGTCCTCCCCCCGCTCAACCTGCCTCTGCACCTGGTCGATCCGCAGGTCAGACCCGGCCAGGTCCGCTTCGGCGCCCTGGTGGGGGACAAGGTCGACATCGGGCTACGGGATCCCGTCGAGCTGGTCCTGGGCCCCGAGGACGAGGAGCCGGAGAGCGGCGAGCAGTTCCCGGTCGTCGTCCAGGAGGGCCGCCGCGGGCGGACCGTCGTCAGCCCGTACACGCCCGCTCCCGGCGAGCACCTGGCTTACCGGGTCGAGCGGGCCCCCAGCCTCTCGACGGCGCTGCGGGACCAAGACCCGATCCTCGGCACCAGCCGCCAAGGCAAGCTCTTCAGCAAGGAGCACCTCGAGCCGGAGGGTGTCGCCCTGGTCTTCGGTAGCCCGGAGAAGGGCGTCGAGGAGATGCTCAACCAGCCGCCCAGTTTCCCGCTGGTGAACACGATCCCCGACCAGGCGACCAAGACCGTCCGGGTCGAGGAGGCCGTGTTCTGCAGCCTGGGCCTGATCCACGGGGCAGCAAGCGGGCTGCCCGCCAGCGACTGAGCGGACCCGACCGCTCGGGCTCCTGTTCACCCGCGTGACAGACCGGTGGTGTCACTCCCACCCCGTTCCACGTGAGTCTTTTTATACTGTCTAGTGAACCGTGCCGACGAGCCGATATGCTCCGGGGCAAAGCGGTCACGCTAGCGGTCCTCATCATCGCCTCCACCGTGGGGTTCGCCTCCCCACCCGGCATGAGCGGGGCCGATTCGCCCCACGGACGGATCGTGATCGACGAGCCGGCCGACTTCACCCCACCGGGCGCCACGACCGGTTGCCGGTGCGTGACCGGCGGCGCCGGGACCGCGGCCGATCCCTTCGTCATCTCCGACTGGCACATCAAGGTCTTCGAAGGCTGGGCCATCGAGGTCACCGACATCGCGAACGTGCACTTCACGATCCGCGACAACACCCTGGATGCCCAGAAGGGGATCCGGCTCGACAACGTCGGGGACCGCGGCAGGATCCTGGGCAACGACATCGTCTTCGTCGTCACCGGGATCTCCACCAAGCACGCCTCGCCCCGCATCTCCGGGAACCAGCTCCAGGGACCGACCGGCGTCGACGACTTCGGGAGCAAGGGCATCTCGACGACCAGCGGCTCACCGATCGTCGAGCACAACGTCGTCGTCGGTGGGAACATCGGGTTCTTCGCCCGAGGCGCTTCCCCCGAGCTCACCAACAACACCTTCAAGCAGAACTACGACGGGGTCCGGCTGACCGAGTCGGCCCACGGCACGCTCTACGGGAACGAGGTGACCCGTGCCCGGCACTGGGGCATCGTGGTCACCCGCCTGGCCGACGCCGAGCTCTACGACAACACCGTCGGCGACGGTGACGGCGGCGTCATCGTGACCGACGCGACCCTGTACATGGAGGGCAACCTCGTCACCGATCAGGACGGGGAGGCCGTCCGGTTCCTACGCTCGTCGGTGACCATGTACCGCAACGAGGTCGTCGACAACTGGCGAGGGGCCTTCGGTGCCCGGGATTCCGACGTCAACCTCGTCGAGAACACCTTCTCCAACAACGAGGACAGCGGCATCCTGCTAGAGGATGTGTTCGGCACGGTCAAGGCCAACCGCATCGAGGACAACCACGTCGGGATCTCGCTCCAGCACACCAAGGCCATCGACCTGATCGACAACAAGCTGTACAACAACACGTACGGGTTCTCGATCCCGTACGAGTCCGGCCCGGCCGTCCGGGGCATGAGCGGGAACATCGTCAACGGTGTGAACGTCGACGGGACGATCCGGCCCAACGAGCAGCGGATCTTCTGGAACGAGGAGAACGTGGAGGTCTCCGGGCAGCTGATCGACTCCGGGAACAACAAGCGGTTCTCCGGTACCAACCTCGCCCAGGGCGAGCTGGTCATCTACGACAGCCAGGACGTCCGGATCACGGACAACCGGTTCGTGGAGGTCGACCGCGCGATCACGATCCGAGGCTCGGCCGATCGTCCAGCCTCGTCGATCCGGGTCAACGGCAACGTGTTCGCCGAGGTTCAACAAGGCGTGATCATCAGCGGCCATTCCAACGTGTTCGTCAAGAACAACACGTGCGAGATCGAGGTCGACCCCGACGGGACCGTCTGCGTCCGCGCCGGCGGACCCGGCTACGTCGCGATCGCCGGCAACCTGATCATCAACTTCGATGTCGGCATCCACTTGACCGCCAACGGCGGTGTGACGGCCAAGGCCGACGTGCAGGAGAACACCGTCATCGAGTCCGAGGTCGGCATCCATGCCGAGGGGACCGACGACCAGAGCGAGCACCGGGTCTCCATCCGCGCCAACGCCTTGGAGAACAACACGGTCGGCCTCGTGCTCGATCGGTTCCAGGGCCACGTGACGGGGAACCTGATCGCCAAGAACTCGGAGGCAGGCGTGCAGTTGACCGCCCGGACCAACGCGACCCTGACCGCCAACGCCGTCATCGACAACCACGGCGCAGGCATCGTCGACATCGACCTGTGCGACGACGACGTCCGGCACCGGTGCTCCAGCGGCGTGTTCGTCGACAACCGCGTCGAGGGCAACGCCGAGGTCGGGATCGAGGTCCACAACGGTGGCCTGTTCGAGGGCGGCATCGTGACCAAGAACAAGGTCGGGGTCCGCATCGATGGCCGAGCCAAGATCGCCGGCATGAACAGCACCGGCAACGAGCGTGACGGGCTCCGGGCCCGCGGCGACATCACGATCCACAGGGGCAACTACACGGGCAACGGCGGCAACGGCTTGCACATCCAAGGCCACGCGTTCCTGCGAGCCCTGAACGCCTCCGGGAACCGCGACGACGGCGCTCACGTCGAGGGCGTCGCCCGGGTGCGCGGAGGCACGTACAACAACAACAGCCGCATCGGGATCGAGGCCCACAGCCAGGCGAACATGGCCCACTTCAACACCAGCGGCAACGGCGTGGCCGGCCTGCGGTTGAACGGGACGGTCTTCCGGCTGTTCGACTGCGAGGTGAGCCTGAACGCCAACGGGATCCTGATGGCCGAAGCCCTCGTCGAGGTCAACGTGCGACCCCCCTCGGTCGATCTGCCCCGCGTCGGGATCCCTGACGTGCCCGATGCCCGGGTGCCGGACATGGACGACGACGAGGAGACCGACCCCCTCTGGATGACCGAGTGCAACATCGCGCTCAACACCCAGTTCGCCCTCAAGGCCAGCGCGAACACGATCATCAACGCCACCGGGAACTTCTGGGGGACCGACGGCCCCAAGCACGATGCCCCGCTGTTCCCCGAGCGGAACACCATCGAGGCTGCCGGCCTGTTCACGCCCTACTGGGTCGACCGGGAACACACCGAGTGCGGGGTGCTCCCGACCACCACCTTCGGACCCAGCGCCGACACGGTGACCTGCGGCACGATCCGGGAACGGACCTGACCCCCTGGCCTGCTTAGCCCGTCACCGCGAACGTCTCGGACGTGTAGGTGTAGCCCGCCGTGTGGCCAGGCTGATCCACGTACCGGCCCGTGACCTCGAACGCGTAGGCTCCCGGCGCCACGCTCTCCTCGACCGGCCAGCTCACCGACCACCGGTGCTCGTCGGCGCCGTTCTTGTCGTACCGGACGGCCAGCTCGAACCCTCTATCGTCCAGGACCACCTCCCCTGAGGTGACGTCGACGACCTCGACCATGGGCTGGTCCAGGGGGTGGTCGACGGCCGGGCTGCCACCCAGCCAGGCGAACCGGGCGACCTGGCCAGGGGCGATCGCCGGGGCTGGCTGCTCGAGCACCTGCTCCGGGCTGGCGCCAGGCACCAGGTCGAGCTGGTCGGTGGCCGGCAGGACCGGCGGCTCGCTGCGGTCGATCACGCCTCGGTAGGCCTGCTCGACGGGCTGGTCGTCCAGCAGGGCCCGAGCCATGTCGGTGAGCTCCTGCTGGAACAGGGGCCCGGTCATCCGACCGTAGAGGTTGAAGCTGCCCTCGTAGGCCTGGACGTCGTACTCGGGGACGGTGCTCATGTAGCTGATGTAGTCGTTGGCCAAGCCGATCACATCGACCGAGGCGGCGGGCTGGGCGACGTCATCCATCGCCAGGACCTCCTGCTCGATCTGCTGACCGAGAGCCATGCTGGGCTCGCCGGGCACCCCGACCATGACGTGGTCGCCGATCCGGAGCACCTGGAGCCGGACGACCTGGGGGACCAGGCCGGGCCCGACCAGGAACGGGATCTTGGGGTCGTGGCCGGGCACACCGGCGTTCGGGAACGGATCGGTGCCCTCGGCACCGAGGATCGGGATGGTGCTGATGCGCTGGCCGTCCTCGACCTCCTGGCCGCAGAAGCACAGGAACTTGAAGCGGCTATCCAGCTCGATGTCCCGGGTGCCCTGGCCCTCCAGAGCCTCCCAGGCCGCCAGCTGGGGCGGGGCCTGGCGCTGGCCGCTGTCCTCTGCGGCCTCGATGAACGTATCTCCGCTGCCGACCGGCGAGATGTCGCCTTGGGCGCCGTTGAGGTAGGTGACGACGACGTCGTGCTCGCTGGCGACCTGTGGCGAGGCCTCAGCGATGCCCCGGGCGACCAGGCGCGCGGCCACGCCCTGGTTGTCGCCCGTGATCAAGAGGTCCTCGTCGCCGACGATGGTGCCGTGGGCAGCGAACGTGGTGATCACGCCCAGCGGGCGGCCGGTGTCGGCCGCGTCGATGCGCAGCACCCGGGCGCGTTCCTGCTTGTGGTCGGTGTCGTGGCTGTGCCCGGCGACGTGGGCGTCGGTGCTGCGTTGCCGGCTGGCGTCGGTGATCTCGGTGGTCCCGATGGCCAGCGTGGCCGGCTGCTTGTCAGCGTGGGCATCGACGATCGCCTGGGTGATGCCCGAGACGACACGTTCGAAGATCCGCGGGTCGAAGCTGTCGCCGCCCAACAGCGCGTAGCCCTGGTCGGCGAAGAACCCGCCCGGCCCGCCGTGGGTGTGGGTGGCACCGATCATCAGGTTCTCCCGAGGGATCGGCACGTCGTGGTCGGCCAGCCGGTCGGCCACGGCCTGATGGACCTCACCGGGCAGCGCCCCCAGGTCGGTCAAGACGATGGCCAGCTGGATGTCGCCGTCGTCCAGCACGGTGGCCTGGGCGTAGAGCCGGGTGTGGACCCCCTCGCTCTCCAGGAACGTCTTGCCGTAGGCCTCGGTGTCGAGCCCGTCGTCCTTCTGGTCGAGGTACCGGGGGTAGGCCTGGTTGGAGAGATCGTCCCCGGTGGCCAGCATCATGTGGCGTGCCGTGTAGGCGAACAGGGGTGTGGTCACGGGTGGGGTGATCTCGGCCTTGGCGGTCCCAGCTTGCAGATCGCCGGGGGCCTCGGAGGTGGCCGGCAGGGCCACCAGGCCGGTGGTCAACACGAGCGCGGTCAGCAGGATGGTGGTGAACCGTCGGGTCAGATGCGTCGCCTCCCAGGCGAGGCATCCCTGTCGCCCGGTTTAACCGTGACCCTGGCTGGCACGGGCTCATTGACGGGACGAGGTGAGCAGACGCTCATTGACGGGACGAGGTGAGCAGACGAGCTGGAACAAGAAGGCAGACGGGTCGGGCACGCCGGGCCCGACCCGTGGGGTCCCCTGGTGGGCTCAGGCGAAGCCCGACCCCCATGCCCCGCCCTGGTGCGGGGCACCGCCGGCGCCGATGTCGGCCGGCGGGTGGAGGGCATCGACCTCACCGTGCACCGCCAGGACGCCTCGCATCGGCGTGTGCATCTGGGCCACGGGGCCGTGGTGCTGCGTGTCCGGCGGCGTCTGGAAGTACAGCCGATCCATCCAATGCATGTTGGACAGGCCGGGCACCGTGGTCGGGGCGACCAGCAGGCCGGCACCGCCCAGCAGCATGGCGACCAGGGCGCTCAGCGACTGCCAGCTGCCCCACTCGATCGGGCCGAAGCCAGCTCGGACCAGGGGGACACCCGGCGGGCCGCTGGGGCCACCGGTCGGGACGATGGTCGGCTCGGGGTGCCTGGGTGCCGACGGTCCTCCAGTGGGCTCGGTGATGCCGTCGTCGTCACCACCAGGGGCCTGGCCGCCGCCTGCGCTGGGCGTGAAGCCGCCCCCACCGCCACCGCCCCCACCGCCGCCACCGTTGTCGTCCTCGGTGGTGTTACGGGAGACGTTGACCAGCGCCCACGCGGACGCGGTCAGGCCGTCGTTGTCGGTGACGGTGAGCGTCAGGTTGTACTCGCCGTAGTCCGCGAACGTGTGGTTGGCGACCTCACCGTAGAACGTGGTGGCGTCGTAGGTCCACGTCCAGTTGGTGACGTTCCCGTCGGGATCGTAGGACGCGCTCCCGTCGAACGTGTGGTTCAGGTCGCCGTCCGACGTGTAGGTGGCGTTGGCAACCGGGGGCTGGAGCCCGTCGCCCGGCGGTCCGCAGGGCCCCAGGTAGCCGCCCTGGGCGACGTGAGCCTCGAGGGCGGGCCAGCCGATGGTGAGGTTGCGCTGGTTGCCGGGCTCGCCAGGCGGGACGTGGCAGACCAGGACCCTGGCGGCGTTGAGGTTGACGCGCTCGGTTGTGACCCCCGTGTCGCCCTCATCGTCGGTCACCGTCAGCGTGACCCAGTAGACGTCGGGCTGCCCGTAGGCGTGGGTGACCGTCGCGTCGCTGGTGGCCATCTCGTCCCCGTCGCCGAAGGACCAGTGGTAGGCCACGATGTCCCCGCCGTCGGGATCGTAGGACGCGCTCCCGTTGAAGGTGACCTCCAGGGTCCCGTCCGTGCCCACCATCATGGTGCCGGCGTCGTAGGTGAACCAGGCCACCGGATCGGTGTCGTCGCTGGGGCAGACGCCCAGGGAGTCGCCGTGGTCCAGGTGGCCGGCCAGGGCGGAGGCGTCGACGTAGAGCGTGAAGGCGTTCTCCTCGTCACCGGCCGGGAGGTGGCAGACGGCGACCTTGTCGGTCGGATCAGGCCCCGGGGGTGCGGGTGGGGCCGGAGGACCCTGGCTGCCTTGGCCGGGAGCCTCACCGGACTGCCCGGGGGGCAGGGTCCCGTTGTCCCCCTGACCAGGGGTCTGGCCTGTCTGACCCGGCGCCTGATCGGACTGCCCCGGACCCTCGGTGGCATCCGGCAGCACGTGGTCGCAAGAGCCGAGCGTGTCTCCGTGCCCGAGGTGAGAAGCAGCGTTGGACGTGTCGACGGTGATCTCGTGCATGTTCCACGGGGCGCCCGGGGGGATGTGGCAGACGGTCAGCGTGGGGGAGGCCACGGTCCCCTGGGCAGCCTGGGCTGCCTGGCTGGGGAGAGCGTCGGCTGGAGACGTGAAGAAGGGGAACACCCCGGTGAAGACCAGGAGGAGTGCAACGAGGTGGACGACCCGCTTGGGGAGGCGGGAAGGGGTCCTGGCCCCTGCTGGGGAGGGACGGCGGGCGCGGCCGGATAGCAGACGGAGGATGTTGCTCATGGCTGTCACACCATCGTTTTCTGCCGGTCGCATTATAAGCGGATGTTCGCCAGACCCAGCGGTGGGAAGAGGTCGTGCTACGCTGTAACCTTGGGCCTCCGTGGGCGACGGGGGCGTCGCTGGCAACCGGAGATATGACGGAAGAGAAGGAGAACGCGGGCGACGGGTCCGCGGGGCCGAAGGCCCCGCGTCTCCGCGCCCGCCCGTGGTGGGGGGTTCAGGCGAAACCCGAGCCCCAGGCCCCGGACTGGTGCGGGGCACCGCCGCCAACACCGGCGTTGGACGGCGGGTGCAGGACGTCCACGGCGCCGTGGACATCGATGGCACCGCGCTCGGGCGTGTGCATGTGGGCGACCGCTCCGTGGTGGTTGGTGTGGGTGGGCGTCTCGAAGTAGAGACGGTCCATCCAGTGCATGTTCCGCAGGCCGGGCACCGTGCTCGGCGCGACCAGCAGGCCCGCGCCACCGAGCAGCATCAGGAGCAGCGCGCTCAGGCCCTGCCAGTTCCAGTCGATGGGGGCGATCCCGGCACCGTAGAGCGGGACGCCGGGCGGGCTCGGGCCACCGGTGGGCACGATGGTCGGGTCGGGGTGCGCAGGCGTGGTCGGGCCACCGGTGGGCACGATCTCGCCGTCGTCGCCGTCACCGGCCGGGGCTTGACCGCCGCCACCGCCGGGACCGGCCGTGCCGATGCTACCGGGGGGACTGCCACCGCCGGCCTGGACGGTGACCGTCGCGACCAACGGGTCGCTGCTGACGCCGTTGTCGTCAGTGACGACCAGGGTGACGTCGTAGTCGCCGGACGCGTCGAACGTGATGTCGACGACCTTCCCGTAGAACGACGGGTTGTAGCTGAACGTCCAGTTGACGATCGTGCGGTTGGGGTCAGGGTGGCTCGAGTTCGAGGCGTCGAACACGCAGGCCAGGCCCTCGCAGGTCCAGTTGAACGCTGCGACGGGCTTCAGGGGGCCGTCATCGCAGGCTCCCAGCGTGTCGCCATGGCCCAGGTGGGCGTCCAGCGCGGCGCCCTCCTTGAACGTCATCGTCATGGGGTTCTGACCACTGGGATCGTGGCAGATGGTAACGGAATCGCCGTCATCATCGCCCTCGTCGCCGGTGCAGGCGCCGACGTGGTCACCGTGGCCCAGGTGGGCCTTGAGGGCCGCGGACCCGACCGTGATGTTCCGTGCGTTCGACGGGTTGCCAGGCGGGACGTGGCAGATCAGGGTGCCCTGGACGCGGACCCGTTCGGTGGTCGCACCTTCATCACCCTCATCGTCGGTGACGGTGAGGGTGACCCAGTACGTGCCGTTGTCAGCGTAGGTGTGGTTGGTCGTCGCCTCGCCGCTGTTGGTCTCGTTGCCATCGTCGAAGCTCCAGTGGTAGTCGACGATGTCACCGCCATCGGGGTCGTAGGACGCCGAGGCGTCGAACGTGACGTTCAGCCCGGAGACGTTGAAGTCGAAATCAGCCACGGGCGGCGTGTCCTCGGTCGGGCAGACGCCCAGGCTGTCGCCGTGGTCGAGGTGGGCAGAGATCGAAGCCGCACCCACGTGGATGGTGTGCGCGTTGGCGGGGTTGCCCGGCGGGATGTGGCAGATGGCGGCCTTGTCGGCCGGGCCGACGGCTGGGCTGGGCCCGTTGGCCGGCGCTGGGCCGTCGTCATCGGTCGAGCCGGCTTGCCCGGACGCGTTGCCGCTGTTACCGGGGGCTTGGCCGGACGAGGGGGACGGGCTTCCCTGCTGGCCGGGCGCGCCGCCGTTGTTGGCAGGTGCGTCACCGGACTGGCCGGGCGCGCTACCGCTGTTGCCAGGTGAAGGGGGATCGTCGGTCTCGGGAAGGATGGCGTCGCAGTCTCCAAGCGTGTCGCCGTGGCCGAAGTGGGCAGCAGCGTTGGAGTCATCGACGGTCATCGTGTGCATGTTCCAAGGAGCTCCGGCGGGGATGTGACAGATCGTGAGCGTCGTAGAAGAAGACGTGGAGGCGCTGCTGGTGGGGCTGTTCTCCCTTGCCGGATCGGCGGCCTGGTCCGGAAGGCCAGGCGGAGCGGCGTTGTCAGAGGCCGAGCCAGCTTGGCCGCTGGCGGTGGACGCGACGAACGGGGTCAAGCCGCTCAGGACGAGGATGAGCGCGACGAGGTACAACAGCCGTCTCGGGAGACGGGAGAAGCTGGTGGCCCCTGACCGAGCGGGGCGGCGGGCCTTGTCGACCACGCCAGAAGCGTAGTCGGATAGCAGACGGCTGATGTTCCCCATAGCTGTCACTTCGATGTAGTCTCCTCGTCCCTACGTATATAGCTGTCCGCCAGGACCGTCTCTGAGACAAGGTTCGGCGTCGTTCTGACGGATGACCCTAACATGCCAGGTGCGGGGTCCTTATACTAGAAGAAATCGGCCAACCGCGTCTGGTGTCGCTGGAGATCTAGGACCTTGGCGTGGGCCTCCCACTCGACCCGCTGGACGTTCTCCTGCGTGACCAAGGCCATGGCCTCGTCCAGCGTATCGGGGGTCCTCGGGCTTGCCTCCATGGCCTTGGCCACCCCCTCCCGGATCACCCAGACGCCCGCCGGTGCGAAGTAGCGGTCGGTGATCTCACGCATGACCAGCACCGTGGCCTGCCGGCCAAGCTTGAGCAGGTGCTCGAGGACAGAGAGCCGGGCGGCGTAGTAGGCGCCGGTCACGTCGTCGGCGTAGCTGGTGCGACCGTCGTAGGGCTCCCAGTCCGAGAGCACCTTGAGGCGTCGGCGTAGCTCCCAACGTGTGCCGTCCTCGGTGGGGACCTGGACCTGCTCGCTGACCATCCAGGCCTCGACCATCTCGAACGTCCAGGGGCCCGGCAGCAGGAGCACGTGGAACCGGTTGCCGTGGAGCTCGGCGGCGTGCAACCGCATCTGGCCGAGGTGCTGGCGGGCGCGCAGCTCGTCGATCAACCGCTTGCCGATCATGTCGTCGGTGGCGGTGATGCTCCACCGGGTCGGGACCAGGCGCCGGTCCTTGGCCTGGCCGAGCAGGCCAGCGGAGAGCAGACGCTGGAGCTGGTAGGTGGGGGTGCCGTGCTCGTAGAGCTCGGTGGCGCCGGTGGCCGCCTTGGCGTCGGTGTCGGTGACGATCTGGTCGACCTTGCGGGGGACCACCGGGTTCTCGGCCAGCTCGGCCCGCTTGACCGAGACGCGCGGCCCGGTGGGGGCCGAGAAGCCGGCGACCTGGGGGGAGAGCTGCAGGTCGACGTCCTTGGTGAACTCGAGCTCTGTGTCGGCCGGCCGGACCGCCATGGCCAGTTCACGGCTGACCTCCATGGCCCGGGTGGGATCGATCAGCTCGGTCGCATCGGTCACCTTGACCTTGGCGCTGGACCGAAGCAGGCCTGAGCGTAGCGCCAGCACGTCGCCGAGCTCCATGCCGGTCCAGTCCGGCGGCGCGTCCATCAGCGCGGGATCGTCGACCTGGGCGGGCGTGACCAGCGGCCCGGCGTTGACCTCGGGGTAGCCGAACCGGCCGACGAAGAGGCTGGGCGGGCTGGGCCCGAAGGCATGCCGGCCCTTGACCTCCGTGATGGGCATCAGCCCCGTCCACCGTTCGTAGATGGGGCAGTTGGAGACCTGGCAGAACCGCTGGCGACCGCGCCGCTCCTCGAGGCCCATCTCCTGGACCACCCGGCGGAGCGTCCGGCCGCACCGGCTGCACGGTTCCACGGCCTCCCTTAGGCACGCCCAGGGTAAAAGGGTCCGCGCCGGCAGGGCGGACAGCTTAAGCCGCGGTCCCGTTCAGGGCCCGTGACCCTGGCCATCGAGCTTTCCGGCGAGCACCCTGAGCTTGCCCGCGCCGAGGCCAGCGCCGTGGTCGAGACGCTGGGCGGCCAGGTCCAGGCGACATGGGACCGGGTCCTCCTCGCCGACGGTCCCCTGGACCCTCTCGGTCTGGCCGACCGCATCGCCTTGGGCTGGCGGGTGCTCGAGGTCGCCGGGACCACCACCGCTGACGCCGAGGCGATCGGTGGGTTGGCCGACCAGGTCCCGCTGGACGGCCAGCGCTTCGCTGTCCGCTGCTCCCGGCTATCCACCGGCCTGCCCAGCGAGCTGCCGGGCACGGTCGAGCGGTGGCTGGGCGCCCGGCTCGTCGATCGAGGCCAGGTCGACCTCACCGACCCCGAGGTCACGGTCCGCGTCTTGATCGAGGAGGATCGGGCCCTGGTCGGGATCGAGGCCGCTGAGATCGACCGGGCAGCCTACCAGGCCCGCCATCCGGAGGAGCGCCCGTTCTTCAGCCCGGTCAGCACGCACCCGCGTCTGGCCCGGGCTCAGGTCAACCTGGCCCGTGCAAGGCCCGGCAGCCGCGTCTGGGATCCCTTCTGCGGCACCGGCGGCCTGGTGCTGGAGACCGCCCTGGCCGGCTACCAGGCCATCGGGTCGGATCTGGATCCCGGGATGATCGCTGGGACCCGCGAGAACCTAGCGGCCTTCGAGGCCGAGGCCGAGCTGGTCGAGGGCGACGTAGCAGAGGTCGCCGATCGGCTCGACCCGGTGGCCGCCGTGGTCACCGACCCGCCCTACGGCCGGTCCTCGACGACCCACCGCGAGGACCTGGCCGAGCTGTACGCCCGCTTCTTCGCGGCTGCCGAGCAGGTCCTGGAGCCCGGTGGCCGGGTCGTCGTCGTCCTGCCCGACCGGGAGCTCGGGGTCTCAGGGGCCACCGGGTTCGAGCTGGTCGAGGAGCACGCCTGGAAGGTGCACGGCAGCCTCACCCGGCACCTGTTGGTGTTCCGACCGGCTTGATCGTCCCTGACCAAGCTTCTTGTACCCCCCTCCCTTAGCCAGCACCGATGCCAGAGAGCTTCGGTCAGCGGCCCGCCGAGGGCGACAGCGACGCCGACGAACCGACCCCCAGGTTCACCCCGAAGCAGCAGGCCCAGGCGCCCGACCTGGACCAGATCGACCGGGTGCTGGTGGTCATGAGCGGCAAGGGCGGGGTCGGCAAGTCGACCGTGGCCCTGAACCTGGCCGTGGCCCTCAAGCAGCAGGGCCTGGACGTCGGCGTGGCCGACATGGACATCACCAACCCGAACGCACCCCGGATGACCGGCTTGTCGGGTTTCCGGTTCAGCGTGCGGGAGGGCCTGGAACCGCCCGAGATGGCCGGCATCCCCATCGCGTCGACCCAGTTCTTCGCGCCGGCCAACGACGCGCTGGCCTGGCGCGGCCCGATGAAGCAGAAGATGATCCTCAACCTGCTCCGGAAGGTCCAGTGGCCCAGCCTCGACGTGCTCATCGTCGACCTGCCCCCTGGCACCAGCGACGAGCCGCTGTCCATCGCCCAGCTGATCCCCGACAAGGCCCAGGCCGTCCTGGTCACCACGCCCCAGCAGGTCGCCCAGGAGGACGTCGAGCGCAGCGGCCGGTTCGCCGACAAGGTCGACATGCCGGTCCTGGGGGTCGTGGAGAACATGAGCTTCTTCGAGACCCCCGACGGCGACCGGTACCACATCTTCGGCCAGGGCGGCGGGCAAGCCGCAGCCGAAGCCCTGGGCACGCGTCTGCTGGGCCAGGTGCCCATCGACCCAGAGGTCGCCCAGGCCGGCGACACCGGCAAGCCGGTGACCCTGGCCGACCCCGAGAACCCGGTGGCCCAGGCGTTCACCGGGATCGCCCGGGCGACCCGTGAGGCCTGGGAGGCGCTCGAAGAGGCGTGACCGCCCCGTAGCCCTATCGTCCGGTCCCAAGCCGGCGGATCGAGCGTACCTAGGACCGACACACGGTGACCGCTGCCACCCCCATCCGACCGCGGATGGCCTCTTTTCATGCCAGGTACCGCAATCTTTAACCCCCACCTGCCAGGCAGTTCAGTGTAGAGGATGACATGAGCCTGCAACGCTTCGAGAACGTCGGTGAGTACCTGGCGGAGTTCCTGGCCTGCCTGCGGATCGAGCAAGACGACCACGACCGGTCGACGTTCGAGATCGAGGTACGCGAGGAGCTCGCCGAGGCCGACGTGGCGATGCTTCGCTAGGCTCCTCTTCTCACATGCTGGCCGGGGCCTCGATGCCCAGCATCGCCAACGTGTTGGCCAGCACCTGCCGCGTGGCATCGACCAGCGCCAGGCGGGCGTCCTTGGTGGCCTCGTCCTCGGCCTGGAGCACGGGGCAGTCCCGGTAGAACTGGTTGAGGTCGCCGGCCACCTCCACGGCGTAGGCGGTCAGCGGGTGGACCTTGCGTTGGCGGGCCATCTCCTGGACCAGACCCGGCAGCTTGCCGAGGGTCCGGATCAGGGCCTGCTCGCTCTCGTGGGTGAGGACGCTGGGATCGGCCTCGGGGACCTGACCGGGCTCGACGCCGCCATTCTCCAGGATGCCGTGGGTGCGCGCGTGGGCGTACTGGACGAAGGGCGCGGTGGCGCCGTCGAAGGCCAGGGCGTCCTCCCAGCGGAAGGTGATGGGTTTCTCGCTCTGGACGCCGACGATGTTGAACCTGAGCGCGCCGATGCCGACCTGGCGAGCGACCTCACGCATCTGGTCCTCGGAGAGCTCGTCGCCTCGGCGGTCCTCGACCTCTTGGTAGGCCCGGCTCTCGGCTTCGTCGAGCAGGTCGTCGAGGTAGACCACGCGGCCAGCCCGGGTGCTCATGCTCCCCTCGGGCAGGCTGACGAAGTTGTAGAAGACGACGTCCAGCGGGACCTCCTCGCCCAGGGCGACGAGGGCGCTCTGGAGCTCGAGCGCATGGAGCTTGTGATCCTCACCGAGGACGTCGACCAGGCTGTCGGCTCGGGCCGCCTTGTCGAGGTGGTAGGCGATGTCCCGGGTCCCGTAGAGGGTCGTACCGTCGGCGCGCCGCAGGAACATCTTGGGTTTCTCGGTCTCGATGCCCAGAGCCTCCATGTCCAGGTAGAGGGCGCCGTCCTCGAGACCGGTCTCGTCCAGGGCCTCCAGGCGCTCGACGACCTTGTCGACCTGGCCACCGAGGACCAGCTCGGACTCGAACTTGAAGTTGTCATGGTGGACGCCGGCTCGGGCCAGGGTCTGCCGGATGCCCTCCATGGTCTGGCGGACGGTCTCCCGGAACAGGGTGGCCGTCTCGTCCTCGCCGGCCTCGAACCGCTTGATCAGGCCGCGGACCTCCTCGTCGAGCTCCGGCTCGGCCTCCAGGCGCTCGTTGGCCGCTTGGTAGCAGCCGACCAGGCGTCGGTCCTCCTTGTCTGCCTCGTCGTCGACGCCCTCGGGGCAGTTCTCCACCCCCCAGACGAGCGTGGCGGCCTGGCGGCCCATGTCGTTGACGTAGTACTCCGCGGTGACCTCGTGCCCGGCGGCCCGGAGGACCCGGACCAGCGTGTCGGAGAGCAACGGGTTGCGGGCCCGGCCGACGTGCAGGGGCCCGGTGGGGTTGGCGCTGGTGTGCTCGACCAGGACGCGGTGGCCGGTGGCCTGGCCGTGCCCGTACGTCTCGGCCTGGTCACGGATGCTCTCCAGGACCTTGCGGGCCAGGTCGTCGGCGTGGATCCGGAAGTTGAGGTAGGGGCCTTGGGCATCGACGTCGAGGTCGTCGATCTGGGGCATGGCCTCCTCGAGCTGGATGGCGATCTCGGCCGGGCTGGTGGATAGCTGGCTGGCCAACTGGAAGCAGGGCAGGGCCAGGTCGGCGATCTCGGGGTCGGGGACCTCCAAGAGACCGTCGAGGTCGATCTCCTGCCCGTAGACGGCGTGGAAGGCCTCCTCGATCAGGACGACGACCTCCCGACGGAAGTACCCCAGCGGGTCGCGCTCGGCCATGCTGGATGCAGGACACATGCGGCCAGTTTAACCCTTGCCCCCGCGCGCCGTGACCCGGCCCTCACACGGCCCAGCGCGGCCCCCCTTCCCACCGACACCCCGACCGGTTTCGGCTGTCAAGGCCCGCCCGTCGCCACGGCCGACCGTCGACCGCCCAGACCCCCTTTTCGCTTGGTTAGCCGGGCTCTGGGGGAGGTACGGCCCTCGCGGCCGAAAGGTTGGTGAGGCGTGCAACCCGTGCCGTACGGGCACGGGCTCGACCCCGTGCGGGGATGCACGATGACCAAGGAACCACGCATGTGGACCGTCGCTTTCGACCTGCCCGAGGACCCGACCGCCTTCCAGCGCTGCACCCGCACGCTCCTCGACGAGGGGGTGACCATCCTCGGCGTGAACGTCGATCACGCCCCAGGCAATTGGACCACCCAGATCCTGACGACCCAGCCTGCCAAGGCGACCTACGTGCTGGCTGGCCTGGAGGTCGACGGCCGTGTCTCCGAGGCCCGCGAGGGCCTGGTCGACCGGATGGACCGCTGGGGCGGGGACGCGCTGCGCCGGATCGAGGGGGTCGCCCGGCGCTTGCGGGAGCGCATGGGGTGACCGCCGGGTACCCGGGCCCGACGACCGTCAGCGCCGCCGTGCGAGGACCGCCAGACCAGCCAGAGCCAAGAGGACCCAAGCGACCGTCGGCGCGGGCAGCTTGTTGGCCACGTCCTCGGCGGTCTCCTTAGCATCGACCTTGTCCTCGATCGTGTAGCGGGCGGTGACCGACTCGGCACCCAGCGTGGCCGGCGCGGTGCCGCCATCGGGCTCCCCTGTATGGTCCAGGACGATCCACCAGGTCCCGTGCTCCTGCAGGGTGAAGGTCATCTGGGAGTTGCCCGTGTCGAGGTCCGACCAACCCTCAGCGTAGGAGAAGCTGTCCCCCTGCTGGTACTTCTGGTAGTTGGCGTTGTCCATGACGAGGACGTCGATGTTCGGGCCCTCTTCGACCTGCACGTCGTAGCTGACCTTGGAGGCCGGGCCACTGGTGAAGTCGATGCCGATGGCTGCATGCTCGCCGGGGTCGATGTTGACGGTGTCCGACTGTTGGCCCGCCGTGGCTAGCGGGGCGGCGGCCAGCAGGAGCCCCCCGCAAAGCGCGACGATCATCCACGTCCGGCCGGGCGTCAGGTGCGTGGTCATCGGCCGCGGCTTGCTCGCCGGGGTCTTGAACTTTCCCATCCTGTCAACGATCGGTTGCACGCTGGCCGCAAGCGGTAAGCGGGGAGGGCCTCTTGCTGCACGGGATGACCGCCGACCGCACGATGGTGCTGGTGGCCAACAGAGCCGATGCCACGGGTCAGGCGCCGCTCAAGGACCTGGCCGGTGCCGGAGGCCGCTTCGACCTGGTCGCCCGGTTCGTGGCCCAGGCCCTCTTGACCAGCCACGGCGTCCGGGAGGACACCGACGTCATCGTCCTGTTCACCAACACCCTTCGCGAGCCCAAGGCGCTCCGGATCCACGGGGGCTCGGTCAAGGGCTTGCGACCGGACGAGCGGTCGTGCGCGTCCAAGCTCAACGAGGCGTTGGTGCCCGTGGCCATGCCCGTCTGGCAGCAGGCCGGCGACGGGATGGAGAGCCGGGCGATCACCCTCGAGGCGCTGCTCGACGAGGTGCCCGGCCCCATCGTCCTGCTCGACGAGGCGGGGGAGCCTGCCGAGGCCGCAGGGGTGGACGGCGGCACCTTCATCCTGGGCGACGACCAGGGCTTGACCGACGAGCAAAGCGCGGTCCTCGGGAAGCGCGCCGACGCGACGGTGAGCCTGGGACCGGTGAGCCTGCAGGCCGACCAGGCAGCCGTGGTCCTCCACAACGTGCTGGACCGCAGCGGCCGCCGACGCTGATGCGAACATATACGGGGCCCTACGAGCATCCAGCCGCACCCTGCGGCCAGGTTCGCTTCGGCGACGGGCCGCTGGACGAGGTACCTGATGTCTGCCCATGAGGACGCGCCTGATCCGAGAAGAGGTTCGAAGGACCGTGGGCCCGGGCGCCAGGTGAACGAGGAGAGCGTCCCCTACCCCCTGCTGATCGACGAAGCCCCGGATCCGATGCTCCTGGTGGACGGGGATGGCGTGATCCAGCTGGCCAACCAGGCCACCGTCGACCTCTTCGGGTACCCCCGGGAGGCGCTGCTGGACTCGCCGATCGAACTGCTCGTCCCCGAAGCCTCGCGGTCCGATCACGTGGACCACCGGGCCGGCTACATCAAGGACCCCCAGCGGCGGCCGATGGGGTCGGGGCTCGAGCTCGAGGCGCAACGAGCCGACGGATCGACCGTCCCGGTGGAGATCAGCCTCAGCCCGGTCCCGATCGAGGACGAGGTCCACGTCATGGCCACGATCCGCGACGTGACCGAGCGCTTGGCGACCCGCGAGCGCCTGGCCGAGGTAGAACGGCAGGCCGAGATCGAGCGCCTCGAGGAGATCAACCGCTTCAAGACGGCGTTCATCAACACGGCCGCCCACGAGCTCTCGACCCCGATGACGCCGATCCTGTTCCAGCTCGAGATCCTCCGATCCACCGACACGGACCGGCTCAGCGACCGGCAGCGCGAGGCCCTCGACATCCTGTCGCGGAGCTTCGGGCGGTTGCGCAGCCTGATCGGTGATGTCCTCGACGGTGCCCGGCTCCAGGCCGGCCAGCTCGAGATCTCACGGGAGCCGGTGGAGGTCCGCGAGCTCGCCGTGGAGGCCGTCACCGCCTACGAGGGCGCGGCCGCCGACAAGGACCTGACCCTCGAGGTCGAGGTGCCGGAGGGGCTGGTCGCCCACACCGACGAGGAGCGGGCTCTCCAGATCCTCTACAACCTCTTGTCCAACGCCGTGAAGTACACCCAGGAGGGCGGGCGGATCCTGGTGACCGCCGGGAGCCACGAGGACGGGGTCCACCTCGAGGTGCGGGACACCGGGCCGGGCCTGACCGAGGCGCAGACCGCTCAGGTCTTCCAGCCGTTCACCCGGGTCCACGAGGGCCGTATCCCCCAGGCCGGGACCGGCTTGGGCCTGTACATCTCCCGTGGGTTGGCCGAGCGGCTCGACGGTACCTTGATCTGCACGAGCGGCGGGCCGGGCGAGGGCACGACGTTCCACCTGGTGTTGCCCGGCGCTTGAGACCGGCTGACCGGGTGTCCTGGACCGACAGCCTCAAGGGCCCACCACCCCCGTTCGTCACCGATGGCCAACGAGCTGGGCAGCGTTCCCGATCACGTCGATCTCAAGGTGCCACCCTGGGTCGGCCTGGTGATCGCCGTCATCGTCTGCCTCCTGGTGGGTGCCGTGGCCGGCTGGGCGACCGCCGGCTCGGTCGAGACGTGGTACCCGACGTTGGAGAAACCCGGTTTCACGCCGCCCGACTGGCTCTTCATGCCGGTCTGGACGCTCCTGTACATCGGGATGGGGGTGGCCGCCTGGCGCGTCTGGAAGCGCTTGGGGATCGCCCAAGGCCAGGACGAGCTGAGCCTGTTCAGCCTGCAGCTCGGCCTGAACGCCGCCTGGTCGATCCTCTTCTTCGGCCTGCAGGATCCAGCCATGGCCCTGATCGACATCGTGGTGCTCCTGGCCGTGCTCGGGCTGACGACGTGGGTCTTCTACAGGGTGGACCGCTGGGCCGGGTACCTGATGGTGCCCTACATCGCCTGGGTGGGCTTCGCGACGGTGCTCAACGCGTCGATCTGGTGGTTGAACCGTTAGCCAGCGGTC
>CAYXGD010000011.1:5902-21961 GCA_964464425.1 uncultured Thermoplasmatales archaeon | reverse complement strand
AGGCGCTGCTGGTCAGCCCCGAGGCCACCCTGGTCAGCGCCAGCCCCGAGCTGCTCGTGCGGACAGAGGGACGCCGGCTGGTCACCCGGCCGATCGCCGGGACCCGTCCCCGAGGCGACACCCCCTCGGAGGACCGGAGCCTGGAGGCCGAGCTGGTGGCCAGCGCCAAGGAGAACGCCGAGCACGCCATGCTCGTCGATCTGGCCCGCAACGACCTGGGCCGGGTGGCCCGTTTCGGCTCGGTGCGCGTCAGCGACTCGGCGGTGGTCGAGCGGTACAGCCACGTCATGCACCTGGTCAGCCAGGTCGAGGCCGAGCTGGCCGACGGGCAGACCGCCTGGGATGCCTTCGAGGCCGTCTTCCCTTGCGGGACGATCACCGGGGCCCCCAAACGCCGCTCCTGCGAGATCATCGACGCCCTCGAACCCGTCGGTCGCGGCGCCTACACGGGCTCGCTGGGCCTGGTCACCCCGGAGCGCAGCGTCTGGAACATCCTGATCCGCACCGCGGTGCTCCAGGACGGGCAAGCCCACATCCAGGCAGGCGCCGGGATCGTGGCCGACTCCGACCCGGCCCGCGAGCACGAGGAGTGCCTCCACAAGGCCCGAGCTCTGCTCGAAGCCCTCGGCGTGGAGGCGTGAGCCGTGGACCCTGTGGCCTTCCTCGACGGCCAGCCCGCGCCCGAGCTAGCCACCAGCGCGGCCTACCTCCACGGCGTGACGTGCTTCGAGACCATCGCCCTGGACGGCGGTGAGCTGGCCCACCTCGGGGCCCACCTCGACCGGTTGGCCGAGGGCCTGGACACGCTGGCGCTGTCCCCGCCAGGCGGCCTGGGCGGGATCCGCAAGCGCCTCGACGACGCCGTGGCGGCCTACGGCGGGACCGAGGGGATCGCCCGGGTGAGCGTCCATGCCACTGGCCCCCTGCAGGGCCTCCACCTGGAGGACCCGTCGGCCAGCGTCCTGGTCGTGGTCCAGCCGGCCCGCTACCCCGACCTCGCCGACGGGGTGGCGGCGGTGGCCGCCACGCGCCGGGCCCCGGACCCCGAGGCCTTCCCGACCGGGTTCAAGACGCCCTGCTTGCCCCGCCTGCTGGCCCACCGGGAGGCCCGGGAACGAGGAGCCTTCGAGGCCCTGATGCTGGATGCCCGGGGCCACGTCGTCTCCGGCACGCGGTCCAACGTCTTCGCAGCCATCGAGGGCACGCTGACCACACCACCCACGCCGCCGGCCCTGCCCGGGGTCACGCGGCAGCGGGTCCTGGACGCCGCCGAGGCGGCTGGCCTCGAAGCCGAGATCCGCCGCCTGCACCGCGACGAGCTGCCCGAGGCCGACGAGCTTTTCATCACGTTCACGGGTCCAGGGATCGTGCCGATCGTGAGGCTGGATGGCGCCCCGATCGCCGGTGGCAGGCCCGGGCCGATCGCCGGGAAGCTGGCCGACCAGGTTTAGCGGATCCAGCGGCTCCAAGGGTTGCAGCGGATGGACCTGTGGGTGTCCGGTAAGAGGGGAGAACCCCGAACGGTTATCAGGGCCCCTCCCGTAGGGCACGGTAGCCCTCAGGGATGGGATGCCCCATGGATGATCACGCCTCAGTCCGACTCAAGGTCCCGATCGACCTGGAGCCCAAGCTCGAAGAGCAGATCAAGGAGTACAACCACATGCGCGAGCTGGGCGAGCAGTTCAACCGCGTCGGCCTGATGGATCCGACCCGGCTCACCTGAACCGGGCCGCTGGCTTTTTGCACCAGGGCCCGATGCCGCCCTGAGACGCCATGACCGAGCTCCAGGCAGGCGACCCCGCACCCTCCTTCGAGGCCCTCGACGAGACCGGGCGACCGTGGACGCTGGAGGACCTCTCCGGCCAGCACGTCGTGCTGTTCTTCTACCCGCGCGACGACACGCCAGGCTGCACGAAGGAGGCCTGTTCGTTCCGAGACAACATGGGGGCGATCAAGGACGCCGGGGCGCTGGTCCTAGGCATCTCGGCCGACCCTGCCGAGAGCCATCGGGACTTCCGGGAGAAGAACGATCTGAACTTCCCGCTCCTTGTGGACGAGGACGCCGAGATCGCCCAACGGTACGGCGTCTGGGTCCAGAAGAAGATGTTCGGCAACGAGTTCATGGGCATCCAGCGGGCCACCTTCCTGATCGGCCCAGATGGCGACCTGGTCCACGTCTGGCCGAAGGTCAAGCCCGAGGACCATGCCAAGGAGGTCCTCGAGGTCCTCGAGGAGGTGGCCTAGGTGGCTGAGAAGTACTACCGCTCCAAGAGCGACCGCGTCCTAGCCGGGGTCTGTGGCGGCCTGGCGGAGTACCTGGACCTCGACCCCACCCTGATCCGCGTCCTCTGGGTCGTGGTCACCTTGGTCAGCGCCGGTGTCGGCCTGCTGGCCTACCTCCTCCTCTGGCTCTTCGCGCCGGAGCGCTGACGCGAAGGTCATCGCGACTGAACTCCCAACATCTATCAAGGCGTGGGGGTGTCTTGACGCCGATGGCTAACCTGACGAAGTCGTCGAGCGACAAGGTGTTGGCTGGGGTCTGCGGCGGTATGGCGGAGGCTTGGGACATGGATCCCACCCTCGTCAGGGTCCTCTACGTGGTCCTGACCCTCGTCACGGGGGTCGTCCTCGGCTTGATCGTCTACCTGATCCTCGCCCTGGTGCTGGACTGACCGGGTCGAAGCTCTCTTCAACCGGACAGGCCTAACTGCCTTTGCATGCCCACGACCTGGGTCAAATCGGCCAACGAGGCCATCGTCTCCGGCGTCCTGGCTGGGTTCGCTCGAGATTGGGGCATCAGCCCCTGGCTCCTGCGGGCGATCTACCTGGTGCTGACCCTCGTCACCGGCATCCTTCCAGGCGTGCTCATCTACCTCCTGCTCGCGCTGATCATGAAGTGACCCAGCGCCGGCTCACAGCTCGCCGGTGGTCTCGGTGACCTCCCACAAGAAGACCCCGCCGCCAGCGGCCACGCCGGCGCCCAGGGTGGCCAGTCGCCACTCGCCGGGGATGGCCTCAGTGTCCATGAAGGCCGACGAGAGGGCGAAGGGAGCGCCGACGGCGCGGAACTCGTGGGTCTCACCGCTGGGGTCCTCGATGGCTGTCTCGTGGGCGCCGCCGTACGCGTACGAGTAGGCGTACCCGGACACGTAGGTGGCGTCCTCGCTCACGGTCCCTGAGGCCACCGGGTTCGGGTCCGCGGTGGTGCTCCCGGAGGGGTCGGCGCCCACCGCGTTGCTGTGCGCGAAGAGCTCGGTGGCCTCGGAGACGTAGTAGGTCCCTTCCCAGCCATCGCCGGACCCCATGGTCATGATGTGCATGACCCAGTCCTGCCCGTCGGTATCGGGGTCGTAGATGAACAGGTGCGCGAACCACCCGATCGCGGGCACGTAGTCGTAGGTCATGGTCAGGTTGCCCTCGGCGGTCCGCCCGACGATCTCGAACCCGGGCTTGTCGCCGTCCTGGGTGGCGATCCCGGGGTCGTAGGTCGCCGTGAAGGTCACGTCGACGACGCGGGACTGGCCGCCGGAGAGGGCGCCGACGTCGATCGGCGCCTGCCAGGTGGCGTTGTCCTCCAGGGGCCAGTCGTACCAGGTGAAGGGCTCGCCGCCCTCGGTGGTGTCCAGGTCGCTCTTGGAGAAGGTCCCCAGGAGCGCGAGGTCGAAGAGCGCCTCGTACTTGGCTGCCTCTGGCTCGTCGGTGGCGACGAACCAGTCGGAGCCTCGGTCCTCGGTCACGATGGCGTTGTAGTGGACGCCCTCGTCGTCCTCCATGCCGAAGAAGACGTGGTAGCCGAACCACTGGCCGACCTCCCAGTCTGGGCCCTGGAGGATCGCGTCGGGACCCAGGGGGGCACCCTCCATGATCTCGGCTGTCGTCCGCGCGGGACCCTCGGGGTCGATGGTCCCCTCGTCCTGGCCTGTGGCCGCCTCGAGGGTCTCGTCGCCGCCGATGCATCCAGCGGCCAACGAGGCCACCAGCAGCAGGACGAGCACCCAGCTCCTACCTCCCGTCATGGGTCTCCCCGCTGGAGGAGCCCTACGCGTTCATAAGGGTTCCCGTGCCCCCGGTGAACGGTAGCGGCCCGGTGGCGGCCGATCATCGGGCTAAGCGCGGTCGGCCCGGGTGCCGGTGCCCTCCTCGAGCTCGTCGTCCTGCTCGGCGTGCATCCTGCTGCGCTCCCAGAGGATCTCCTGGCCCCGGTCGATCCGGAAGACCCGGTGGTAGGGGATCTGGCCCTCCCCGTCGGGGGTGCGGATGGTGATGAACGAGCGGCCCAGGTCGACGATGTCCTCCCCCCGGATCGTGGCGCGGTCGCCGGGGGCGCCTCGATGGACGTAGTGGACGGTGGCCTCCTCCAGGGCGTCGTGGTGCCACTTGAGCTCGTTGAGCTGGGCGCGCGGGCCCGAGAGGCCGCGGGACATCACCGATCGTTAGGACCCGCGGGTTCAAGAGCCCGGTGCCCAAGGCCCATCAGGGTGCCTGGCCTTCCACCGCTGATGGCCGTACCGGACGACGTCGTCGGTTGGATCGAGGAACGCCTGGCGGACCTCGGGTTGGGATGGCCGGGGCGACCACCGAGGCCCGGGACAGCCGTGGTCGGGATCGACGGCAGCCAGGCCGCCCGGCACGCTGTCGCTTGGGCCGCCCAGCTGGCCAGGCATCTGCACCACGTCAACGCGCTGAGCCTCTACCACGTCCCCGGGGACGAGCCCGGGGCGGCGGCCGCCGGCTGGCAAGCCAAACGCGGGACGGTGCGCGGCCAAGCCGAAGCCATGCTGGAGGGCTACCGGTCCGACGCTGGCGACGCCCGCATCGAGGAGCACGTCGTGCTGGATAAGCCGGTCCCTGCCCTCCTAGACGCCGTCGACCGAGGCGGGGCCGACCTCCTGTCCGTCGGCCAAGGCGAGAAGGGTGCCGTGGATCGGTTCTTCCTGGGCAGCACGGCTGAGAGCCTTCTGCACCGCGCCCGGGTCCCATGCCTGATCGCCAAGCACGCCCCCGGACCCGGTCCGGTGTGCGCTGCCCTAGGCAACGACCGGAGCTCCGAGCTGGCAGCAGCCTGGGGCCTGGCTGTGGCCGACTGGCTGGACCGGGAGCTCATCCTGCTCCACGCGATGCCCCAGGACGGTCCCATCGGCGGGTTCGAGGCCGGCGGCGAGGGGGTCACGGCGCGGATCGTGTCCTGGCCACCGGACGAGGGCCTGGCCCAGGCGGTCGAGGACCTCGGTGCCAGCCTCCTGGTGGTCGGCCACGGCCGTCGGCCGGCCTGGCTGGGCAGCCGGGCGGTCAAGATCGTCCGCAAGGTACCGTCCAGCGTGCTCGTGGCCCGCGGTCGGCGATGAGACGGCCTGAGGCGGCCTGCCCGAACCGGTAACGCCAAAGGTCTGCCGGTCCCTGGGCTGGCCGGCTCCTGGGGGATCGACCCCTGGTTCGCTGGGATCCTCTATGCAGCTGCTGCTCATCGTCCTCTCGGGGTTCGGCCTGGCTGGGCTCCTGCCGGTGATCGACCGGGTCGCCGGGCGATCGACCGGGTGGCTGGCCGGCCTGCTGCCCGCCGGGCTTGCCCTCGCCCTAGCTCGCCACGTCCCAGCGGTGGCCAGCGGCAACCTGCGCCTGGAGCAACATGCATGGGTCCCGAGCCTGGGCATCGAGGCGGGGTTCCGCCTGGATGGCCTGGCCATGGTGTTCGCCCTGCTGATCGCCGTGGTCGGGGCCCTGGTCATGGTGTACGCAGGCGCTTACGTCGATCCAGCCCGCCGGGGCCGCGTCCTCGCCCTGCTCTCAGCGTTCATGGGCGCCATGCTGGGCGTCGTCCTGGCCGACGACGTGATCACCCTGTTCGTGTTCTGGGAGCTCACGAGCCTGACCTCCTACTTCCTGATCGGCACCGACCACGAGGAGGCATCCGCCCGGCAGGCCGCCCTCCAGGCGCTCCTGATCACCGGGGGTGGCGGGCTGGCCCTCATGGCCGGCCTCCTCCTGCTGGCCGGGATCGGCGGCTCGTTCTCCCTGACCGACCTCCTGGCCAGCGCGGGCGAGATCCAGGCGTCCCACGCCTACCCGGCCATCGTCGCCTTGGTCCTAGCCGGTGCGCTGACCAAATCCGCCCAGGCGCCGGCCCACGTCTGGTTACCATCGGCCATGGCCGCCCCGGCGCCCGTGAGCGCCTACCTCCACTCGGCGACGATGGTCAAGGCCGGCATCTACCTCCTCCTCCGGTTCACGCCGATCCTCGGCGGCACCCCCCTCTGGCAGCTACCGCTGCTCACCGCCGGGGCGCTCACGATGGTGCTGGGCGCCTACCTGGCCCTCCGCCAGAGCGATCTCAAGCGCGTGCTGGCCTACTCGACGCTCAGCATCCTGGGGGTTCTGACGCTGTCGGTCGGGCTCGGGACCCCGGCAGCGGTCAAGGCGGCCATCCTGCTGGTCGTCGCACACGGCCTCTACAAAGCCTCGCTGTTCATGGTCGCCGGGAACCTCGACCACGGGACGGGCACCCGGGACCTCGATCAGCTCGGCGGGCTTCGGAGGGCCATGCCGGTGACCGCGGCGGCCGCGGCCCTGGCAGCGATCTCCCTGGCCGGCCTGGGACCCCTGGCCAGTTTCCTGGGCAAGGAGCTCCTCTTCGAGGCGCTGTTCGGGACGCCGGTGGCCCGGCCCCTGCTCCTGGCCGGCGCCAGCCTGGCAGCCATGATGCTGGTCGCCGTTGCGGGGATCGTCGGCCTGCGCCCGTTCGTCGGCCAGCAGCGCGGGACCCCCCACGAGCCCCACGAGGCCCCGGTGGCCATGCTGGTCGGCCCTGTCCTGCTGGCGGGCCTCGGCCTCCTGCTCGGGCTCCTGTCCCCGCTCCTGGGACCCTGGTTGGTCGGCCCGGCAGCCAGCGACGTCCTGGGGGCGCCGACGACGGCTGAGCTCCAGCTCTGGCACGGGGTCACCCCGGCGCTGCTGATGAGCCTGGTCTCCGTGGCCGGCGGCGCGCTGATCTTCATGGAGTGGCGCCTGCTCCACGCGGCCCAGGCTCGGCTCGATGGCTTGGCTGCGTGGGGCCCGACCCGGTGGTACGAGGTCGGCCTCGAGGGGCTCAAGCAAGCGGCCAAGCGGCTGACCCGGTCCATCGAGCGAGCCTCGATGCTCGTGCATCTCCAGCTGGCCCTGGTGGTGCTCCTCGTGCTGACCGGGCTGGCCTTCGCCCGCAGCTGGTCCGGGGGGCGGCTGCTTGGCAGCCTCGACGCCTCGGTCGCCGAGGCCTCGACGGCCCTGCTGATCGCCGGTGCTGCCCTGGTCGTCGCGACCACCGCCTCGCGGCTGACCTCCGTGATCGCCCTGGGTGTGGTCGGCTACGCCGTCGCCCTGACCTTCATCCTCTTCGGTGCGCCGGATCTCGCGATCACCCAGTTCCTGTTCGAGACCCTGGCCGCCCTCCTGTTCCTGGCGGTCCTCCGCCGTCTGCCCCCCTACAAGCTCCGGGTCCCACGCCTGAGCAGGTTGGGCGCCGTAGCGCTCTCCCTGGCCGTGGGCGGCATCGTGACCGTGCTCCTCCTGGGCGCCTCAGCGACCCAAGCGGGAAGCCCCCTGCAGGGCTTCTACGGGGCGACGAGCTACGTGGCCGCCCACGGACGCAACGTGGTGAACGTGATCCTCGTCGAT
Organism: uncultured Thermoplasmatales archaeon; assembly: GCA_964464425.1. GTDB lineage: Archaea > Thermoplasmatota > SW-10-69-26 > SW-10-69-26 > SW-10-69-26 > CAYXGD01. The sequence goes on along the minus strand of CAYXGD010000011.1, from coordinate 14,311 downwards.
TTCCGCGCCTTGGACACCCTGGGCGAGGTCGTCGTCCTCGGCACAGCCGGGTTGGGCTCCTGGGCCCTGATCCGGACGCTCAGCCAGGAGGGTGACCGATGAGGTCGGTGATCCTCCGGACCGCGGCCCGGCACCTGCTGGCGCTCATGGTCCTCTTCTCGCTGTTCCTGCTGGTGCGGGGGCACCACGCCCCGGGCGGCGGGTTCGCCGGTGGGCTGGTGGCCGGCACGGCCTACGGGCTCTACGCCTACGCCTACGACGGCCCCTCGGCCCGGGAGCTGCTCCACGTCGACCCGCGCAGCCTGGTCGGCACGGGGTTCCTGATCGTCCTCCTGGCCGCCGTCCTCCCGCTGGCCTCCGGCCACGCGCTGCTCACCGGGCTGTGGGTCGAGGTGCCCCTTGGTCCGCTTGGCAGCCCGGCGGTGGGCACCCCACTGCTCTTCGACGTGGGGGTCTACCTGACCGTGCTCGGCATGTCGACCAGCGTGCTCCTCGCCTGGGAGGGGGCCTGATGGGCCTCCTTCTCGGGCTCGCAACGGGTGTCGTCTTCGCCGCGGGCACCTACCTCCTGCTCCGCCGGAACCTGGTCAAGATGGTCATCGGCCTGGGCCTGCTGTCCAACGGAGCCAACCTGGTGATCTTCACAGGCGCAGGGCTGGGCTCTGGCCTGCCCCCGCTGATCCCCCAGGGACAGACCAGCCTACCGGCAGGGGCCGCCGACCCGGTCCCCCAGGCCATGGTCCTCACCGCGATCGTCATCACCTTCGCCGTCCAGGCCTTCGCCCTGGCGCTGATCTACCGGACCTACGAGACCACCGGGACCGAGGACCCGGCCGAGCTGGCCGACCGACCGGCGGGATCCACGGGAGGGGATGAGCCATGACCTCGCTGGTCCCCCTGGCGATCCTGGTCCCCTTGACCGGAGCCGTGACCGGGTTGCTCGCCTGGCGGTCGGTCCGGATCCAGCGATGGATCGCCGTGGCCACCACGGCAGGCCTGCTGGGCGTGGGCCTGGGCCTGGTCGATCAGGTCTGGGGTGGGCAGGTGATCAGCCTGCACGTCGGCGGTTGGCCGGCCCCCTTCGGGATCGTCCTGGTCGCCGACCCGCTCAGCGCCGTCCTGGTCGCCCTGGCGGGGGTCGTCGGCCTGGCCAGCACCCTGTTCGCCATCGGCTCGGTGGATGCCGAGCGCGAGGCGCTGGGGTACCACCCGCTCTGCATGGTCCTCTTGACCGGTGTCTCGGGTGCCTTCCTCACCGGGGACCTCTTCAACCTCTACGTCTGGTTCGAGGTGCTGCTGATCGCCTCCTTCGTGCTGGTCGCGTTGGGGGGCAGCCGGGAGGCCTTCCGCAGCGGCCTCACCTACGTGATGGTCAACCTGCTCTCCTCGGCAGCGTTCCTGACCGGCCTGGGCCTGCTCTACGGCCAGGCCGGCACGCTCACCATGGCCGACCTGGCCCAGAAGCTCCCGGGGCTGGCAGACCAGGGGTTGGTCGAGGCCACGGCGATGCTGTTCCTCCTCAGCTTCGGCATCAAGGCCGCGCTCTTCCCGCTCTTCTTCTGGCTGCCGTCGGCCTACACCGCCCCGCCGGCCGCCGCCTCGGCCCTCTTCGCGGGGCTGCTGACCAAGACCGGCATCTACGCGCTCCTGCGGACCTTCGTGGTCGTCTTCCCGGCCGGGACCGGGCTGGCCACCGAGGTCCTCGCTTGGGGGGCGGGGGCCACCATGATCGTCGGGGTCCTCGGGGCCATCGCCCAGGACGATATACGCCGGATCCTCGCGTTCCACAGCGTCAGCCAGGTCGGCTACATGACCATGGGCCTGGCCATCGGCACGCCGCTGGCGGTGGCCGGCAGCCTGTTCTTCATCGTGCACCACAGCATCGTCAAGGGCGACCTGTTCCTGGTCGGGGAGCTGACCCGGCAGGCCGGCGGCGGCTGGGACCTCGTCGACCTCGGGGGGCTGTCTGCCGCCCGGCCGGCCCTAGCCTGGCTCTTCCTGATCCCGGCGCTGTCGCTGGCCGGGATCCCCCCGCTCTCAGGGTTCTGGGCCAAGCTCACCCTGATCCAGGCAGGGCTCGTGGACCACGCTTACGGCCTCGTGGCTACCGCCCTGGCCACGGGCTTGCTGACGTTGCTCTCGATGACCAAGATCTGGTCCGAGGCGTTCTGGAAGCCGCACCCGGACCGTTCGTTCACCGGTGAGGCCAGCCGCTTCCCGATGGCCCTGGCCCTGCCGACGGTGGCGTTGGCCGGCCTGGCCCTCCTCCTGGGCCTGGCTGCCGAGCCGCTGCTCGACCTGTCCCTGGCCGCCGCCGACGGCTTGCTCGACCCGAGCGCGTACATCCAGGCGGTCCTGGAGGGCAGCCCATGAACCCGCTCCTCTGGGTCGTCCTGCTGGCCGGCGCCTGGCTTGCCTTGACCGGCGACCTGACCCTGGGGAACCTCGCCCTGGGTCTGGTCTGCAGCGCCATCTCCGTGGCGGTGGCCCGCCCCCGGGGCGAGGCCAAGGCCCCGTCGCTGGCGCCCATGGCCACAGCACGGTTCATCGGGTACTACCTCAAGGAGCTCCTGGTCTCGAACGTGCGCGTGGCCCGCGAGATCCTGGACCCGGGTCTCGGTGCCAGGCCGGCGGTGATCGCCGTACCTCTCGAGGAGCACACCGACGAGGAGCTCCTCGTGCTCACCAGCTTGCTCAGCTTCACCCCCGGCACGCTCACCTTGGATCTCTCCGAGGATCGGCGGACCCTCTACGTCCACGCCATGGACGTGGAGGACATCGAGGCCCTCCGGGAGGAGCTCAAGCACGAGTTCGAACGACGCGTCATGGAGATGGTCCGATGACCCACCCCGCCTGGCTGACCACCGGAGCGGTGGCGTTGGTCGGCGTCATGCTCCTGGCGGCCATCGTGCTCACCTTGATCCGGCTCGTCCGTGGACCCAGCCTGCCGGACCGGGTGGTCGCGTTCGACCTGCTGGCCCTCCTGGCCATCGGGGTGCTGGCCCTGGCCGCCTGGCGCCTGGGCGTCGAGGCCGTCCTCGATGCCGCCCTGATCCTGGCCCTGCTGGCCTTCGTGGCGACGGTCGCCTTCTCCCGGTTCGTGATGGAGCGGGGCCCGGGAGGTGGCGAGGGATGAGCTGGATCGCCTACCTTGAGACGGGCCTGTTCGTCACCGGGGCCCTGCTGATGCTGCTGGCCGCCATCGGCGTCGCTCGGTTGCCGGATCTGTTGCTCCGGATGCAAGCGGCGACCAAGGCCTCCTCCCTCGGGGCCGGCCTGATGCTCATCGGTGTGGCCGTCCATCTCCACACCCTGGCGGTCACGACCCGGGTGCTAGCCATCGTCGTGTTCCTCTTCGCGACCACGCCCGTGGCCGCCCACCTGATCGCCCGGGCCGCCTACCACGCGGGGACGCCGATCTGGGACGCGACGCAGGTCGACGAGCTCCGCCAAGCGCTCGACCGCGCGGAGGACGAGGGCCCGGACGGGTAGGGCCCCGCGGGGGGGAGCCCGGCCTCACGACCCCTCGCCGACCATCCGGAGCATGTCCCGCCGGCTCACCATGCCGACGGGCCGCTGATCCTCCACGACGGGCACGTGGCTGACGTTGAAGCTGAGCATCAGGTCGATGACCTTGGAGACCGGGTCGCCGGGCGCCACGCTCTGGACCGGCTGGCTCATGTTCTCCCGGACCGGCAGGGATCTTGCCCGTGCGTAGGCCGCCTCGATGTGGTGCTGGTCCAGCCACTGGTCGAAGAGCTTGGGGGCTCTGAAGAAGGACCAGGGGACGCTCTGCTCGTGGGCCATGAAGTCCTCCTCGGTGAGGATCCCGACCAGCCTGCCCTCCCCGTCCACGACGGGCAAACAGCCGATCTCCTCGTCGAGCATGAGCTGGGCGGCCTCCTCGAGGGTCTGGTCCTGGCCGATGGTGACGACCGGCGAGGACATGATCTCCTTGGCGCGCATCACACCGGGAACGCGCCGAGCAGGGCCTTAAGGCTGGTCATCGGTGGTGGGGGCGGGGAGCTCGAACGCGATGGTCGTCCCGACGTCGCTGGCCGTCGGCTCGACCCAGATCCGTCCGCCGTGCCGCTCGACGATCCGACGGCACAGGGCTAGCCCCATGCCCGAGCCCTCGTAGTCGTCGCTGCCTTGGAGCCTACCGAACAGATCGAAGGCCTCGGGCTCGTGCTCGGGGGGCAACCCGATACCGTTGTCCCTGACGCGGACCACGGTGCCGGCCCCGCTCGTCTCGGCGCTGATCCGAACCTCGGGGGACCGGTCGGGGTCGGCGAACTTCAGGGCGTTACCGATGAGGTTGGCCAAGACCTGCCTGAGCTGGGATGGGTCGCCATGGACGGTGGGCAGCGCCCCGACGTCGACGCGACCGCCGCTGTCCTCGATCCTGGCGCCCAGGTCCTCGATGACCTCCGCGGCCAGCGCCTCGAGGTCCACAGGCTCCGCGGGACCACCCTGTGTGCCAACCTGGCTGAACCTGAGCAGGCCCTCGACCATCTCGTCCATCCGTCGGATCGAAGCCCGGGCCCGGTCGACGAGCATGCCGACGTCGGGGTCCGTGTCGTCGTCCAACCGTTCCTCGAGCAGGTGGAGGAACCCTGAGGTTGTGCGCAGCGGCTCCCGGAGGTCGTGGCTGGCCATCGAGGCGAACCGTTGGAGGTCCTCGTTTGAACGCTCCAGGGCCTCGGTCCGGTCCTCGACGAGGTCCCGGAGGTGGTCCCGGTGGTGCTCGAGCGCCTCGGTACGGCGGCGGACCTGCACGCGTAGCACCCCGGCCCACCCGGCGACGAGGACGAGGCCTCCGATCAACACCCCACCGCCCCAAGCCAGCCAGCCAGGCACCCGCTCGACCGGCGTGGCCGGCTGGCTCAGATCGAACCCTGTGGTAGAGACGTGGATCAGGCCGGCCTCGTCCTCGGAGATCCGTGCCAGGCCAGCGTCCAGGATGGCCAGGGGGATGCTGCCAGGGTCCGCGGCCCATGCGCTGACCTCTCGGATGCCCAGGTTCTCGCCCACGGGGACCAGGCCCGTGATGCCGCTCGTCCGCATGACGTGCCCCATGGCGGCCAGGGGCCCGGCGAACCCGGCTAGCTCTCCACTGGCGACGCCGTGGACCCCTTGGCTCACGTTGCGGAGGGGGACGACCGTGGCCCCGGGGGCTTCGCGACCGACGATCGCCTGGGCCGGGGATCCGTCGAGGGCCCCCACAGATCGACCCTCGAGGTCGGCCAAGCCGTCGATACGATCGGCGCCCTCCTGGACCAGCAGGACCGTCGGTACCCATGCGAAGGGGGACGATGGGGTCGCCCGTCCCTCCAAGGCCGGACGCTTGGCCATCGGGCCGGCCAGGTGGGCCTCGCCCGCCAGCAGGGCCGCTTGGGCGGCCGTCGCGTTCGGGTGGACCTCCATCTCGATCCTGGCGCCGACCTCCAACGCGGCCAGCCGGAGCAGGTCGGGGAAGTAGCCAGCCAGCTCCCCCTCCTCCAGCCGGGCGGCTGCCGGGGCCCCGATGGTGACGGCGACCTGGATCGGGCCGTTGGCTTCGAGCCAGGCGCGCTCGGCCTCGTCGAGCGGGTCCTCGGGCGCTGCGGCGGCGCCACCGGCCAGGCCCGAGACCAGCGACGGAAGGACCAGCGCCAGGCATAGCAGGGCCGCACTGCGCCAGCTGCCCCTGCCCCCCGCCCCACCAACCATGTGAGGGTAAGACATGGGGCGTGGCTTCAACCTACCCCCCCGCACGTCCTGGAGGGCCTACGGGTCCCCGAACACCTTCCGGTTGACCCCGGCGTACTCGTCGGCCGGGTACTTCTCGCTGCTCTTGTCGAGCTTGGCGTTGGCCACCTCGAGCAGGTCGAACCCGAACCGGTTGCAGAACCGGACCAAGAAGAACAGGGTGTCGCCGATCTCGTCGGCCACCCGCTCCCGGAACGCCGCCTCTTCCAGGGCCTCCAGCGCCTCGTCCTCGGAGAGGAAGCGGAAGAGCTCGAGCAGCTCGGCCGACTCGCTGACCAGGCCGATGGCCAGGTCCTTGGGTGTGTGGAACCGGTCCCAGTCGCGTTCGTGGGTGAAGGCCTCCACCCGCTGGGCGTACGCATCGAGGCCTGGCTCCGGGGACATCGCGCCGGCCAGGCGCATGCTCCGGCCTAAGGCTTCGGACGTTCGACCCATCAACGAACCGTTCGGCGCAGATGCCGTGGCTGCGGCCCACCTTCCATCGTCCAGAGGTACCATGGACGTTGCCAGCTCCGATCGGTCCCCGGTCCAGGACGCACCGCGGCGCGACCCATCCTGCGCCGCTGCGCCCAGCTCCCCCAGCCTCCAACGCTCGCTCGAGATGGGGGAGATGGTGGGCGCCTTCCTGACCAACCTGACCCGGACGACGCTGGACGCCGGCCAACACCGGCAGCTTCAGCACGATGTCACCGCCGTGGCCGCTCGCGCGGCCTACGGTGGCCTGGCGCTCTGGGCCGTCGGGTCGGTGGCCCTGGACGGGGACCGCTGGCAACGCATCGGTGAGGCCGTGGCCGGGGTGAGCCTTGGCTTGCTCAAGCGACCGCCCCAAGGCCCCGGCCTCAACTGATCGGCACCTCTAGCATCCCCAGCCGGCCCGCGGCCTGTCGCGACATCCCCCTGACCCTCCTGCGATCCGGGGGCCGGCGCTCTTCTCTCTCCTTTCCGGAACGACCTTGAGCCACCCATGGCTTCCCGACCCGATGGCGCTCTACCTCCCGGTCCTCCTGGGCACGGCCCGCGACGGCAACCACACCAAGCACGTGGCCCGCTGGATCGCCGACCGCATCGACGCCCGCCAGGGGATCGAAAGCCGGTGCTTCGAACCGGCCGACCTCCCCTTCGGGGACCTCAGGCAGCGCGAGTGGGAGATGGACCCCCAGCCCGAGGCGGTGGCCGCGTTCGTGGCCGAGATGGACCGGGCCGACGGGTTCGTGCTGTGCGCGCCGGAGTACAACCACGGCTACCCGGGCGCGATGAAGAACCTGCTCGACCACCTGTACGACGAGTGGAACCGCAAGCCGTTCGCGCTGGCGACCACCGGCGGGATGAGCGGCGGGATCCGGGCCGGCGAGCTGTTGCGCGTGGTCGTCGGCGGCGTCGGCGGCCTCCCGATCCCCCGGGCCCTCCACATCCAGCGAGCCCGGGATGCCTTCGGGCCCGATGGACCGGCCGACCCAGAGACCTGGCAGCGGCGCCTGGACGAGCTCGTCGACGACCTCTCGTGGTACGCCCAGGCCCTCACCACGGCACGGCAGCAAGGAGATTAATCGTTTCATACAGAACAAACGATATACGTCGGGAGGGACATACCTTCACCCGACGCCATGACCCGAGCTGCCCCCCTGTTCGACATCTACCACGCCAGCGGCCGGTACCGTGCCGTCGAGGACCCGATCGCCCGGCGCATCCTGGAGGCCCTCGAGACCGCGCCCATGGACCTCGACACCCTGGAGGGCCGCCTGGACGCCCCCAGGGACAGGACCGAGGCCGCGCTCAAGGACCTGATCGAGCAGGACCTGGTGGCCCCCAGAAGCTCCGAGGGGCCCTTCGAGCTCCAGGGGCGAGCCATCGGCAGCTCCGTGATCCCGCGGTCCGAGCTTCGCCAGGCGATCCGCCGGTACGTCTCGACCCACACCGGCGGCGGCCGCTTCCCCCTGATCGCCGCCCTGGAAGCCCTGGCAGGCAGCCCGGGGGACGACAGAGCCTCGACCCTCTGGTCCCAAGGTGAACGGTTGGGCGCCTACATCGGTCGAAGCCTGATCCAAGAGGGCGCCCAACCGCTGGATGGCATCCCCGAGCTCCTCGTCCGCGAGGGCATCCTGGCGCGCGAGGGCGACGCGGATGGCGATGGCCTGGGCACCTTCAGCCCGGGCCCCAAGGCCCCGCAGCACCTGGGGACCTCACTGTTGGCTCACCTCGTCGGAGGGTTCCTGGAGGGGTGCCTGGAGGCGCGCGGCGCCCCGGGAGCACGCGTCGCCATCCACCTCGACGACGACCAGATGGTCTTCGGGTTGGACGATGCCTAATCGTTCGTTAGTGTCCAAACGTTTATCTCATAGCGAACGTATGGGGGCGTGAGGTCGATGACATGACCGCTGAGCTCGCACACGAGACACAGACCCGCTCCGACAACCCGATCGCCAACGTGAACGTCTACTGGAAGGTCAGCGGACTGGCCCTGACCGCTGTGGCGCTCCTCGGGATCGTCGTCAACGCCCTGGGAGGCAACTACGCCTACACGCCCGATGTCCAGTTCATGGAGAGCTTCCTCGTCTTCGACTGGACGCACAACGTGATCCACGTCGCCCTGGCGGCCATCGCTCTGGCCTTCGGGTTCGGCAGCTTCGACGAGGGCCTGAGCCTCACCATGGCCAAGGT